>CAYJSC010000095.1:0-3888 GCA_964372475.1 uncultured Gammaproteobacteria bacterium
CAATAGGTAGAGACATATATACCCATCTTACTGTATCCCGCTTAGCGGGATCAGTTTAGATGGGTTTATACCCGCACAAACTAGAGTTTGAAGGGTATAAGTCTGTGGTTAAAAGCTAAAAGTAATAAAACGACTACCGCAAATTTTCGCTCGAGCGCGAGTTTGCGGGAAATGTTAAAATATCAAATATGTTAGACATTCACAAGACGAAGATCGATTTATCGCCTTAGGAAAAACCTTTTTAGGTAAAAGCTTATTTGTGGTTTTTACGATGCGCAAGGATACGATTAGAATCGTTTCCGCAAGACGAATGCACCAAAAGGAGGTTGAAAAATATGAAAAAGCTAAAAAAAAATACCACGCTTTAAAAGCGAAAAAGAAGAACGAAAATTCTGGCAAGAAGTTGATGCCACAGAATATGTGGATTTTAGTAAAATACAAAAGTGGGTTTTTCCTAACTTAAAGTTGACCTCTAAACCAATTACGTTAAGGCTTCCTGAATCATTAGTGGTTCAAGTTAAAATTAGAGCACACCAAAGGGACATTCCTTACCAATCGCTACTTAAACAATATATATTTAAAGGGGTAACCGCTGACCTTTAATTAGATCAACGATGATCTACCGCCTTTTCCCACCACGGGTTTTTCGGCGATTTGCCAAATATAATCAAAAATCTGGCGCTGCATCTTGGCAAGTTTTTCGTTATGAATTTCGGTGATAAAAATCTTATCGACATAGGTGTAGAAAGCCACCACATCGTTATAAATTAGTGTTTCCATATCGATTTTAACTTTTTTTGGATCAATATAACGATAGTCCATATATAATTTATCGTAATCGGGAATGTCGGTATAATCTTGTTCGCGATATGGTTGATTTGTGATCTCTCTAGTTTTAATATTTCTTCTCATAAATTCTCTTCGTATTTCATCAGCTCTTTTCTTATCTACGAAAGGATTCATACTAAAGCGAATTTCGTAAATGCAAAGATTTGTTTTTGCTTCTAAAGAATTTAGAGTAACTTTTTCTAATCCCTCTTTTCCAGAGTAAGTAATAATTTTTGACCCATCAGGTGTTATTAAATCTTTAAATAAACCATTTCCAAGATTTGTCATAGAGTTACCCCACGCTTGATATTCCCATTATACCTAAAAAAACCATAATAAGCCCGATAAGGCCTTTAACTGTTAACGATTCTTCAAGAAATATTACGGCAAGAAGAACAACAAGGGCACCGCTGGTAGCAGTAATAGGGGAGGCAATTGATGCTAGCGTTTTAGTAAAACTAATCCAGAGAAGTCCAGTTCCTACAACATTAAAAAAAGAACCAAATAAAGCCTGTTTATAATTTTTAATTTCACGAAAAGTTTTTTTAATATTTATGGTCAGATCTTGTTTTTCGATTCTTAAATATGCCAAGGCCACCGGTATTTGTACCAAGGAAAGCATAAACAAAAAACTATAATCATTGGTTTTATTAATAACGTTTTTAGACAAAGAGTCAGACAGCCCGATTCCAACAGCTGCAAGTATTGGCCAAAACAAAGCACCACTTTTTTTCAATTCTTCCAGACTTAGTTTTGATGGGAGATAGGTAAGAAGCGTTCCTAGAATAGTAACTGTTACAAAAAGTAATTGGTACGAAGTTAATCTTTCTTTATTGATAAAAAAAGAAAAAATAATAGTGTAGATGGGATAACTACCCAGGAGGATGGCAGTAATACTTAACTGACCCTTAGAGAGAGCGAAAAAATATAATGCCTCACTAAGGATTGCTGATAGTATTGCATATATTAAAACAGTAGAGAGGTTACTTATATGAACTCCAAAATACAAAGAAAGAGGAATCCACAGTAAAAGACCAAAGATCATGTCAAAAAAGAAAGCAACAGAAGGCTCAAATTCTTTATAACTCTTTTTAAGAGCACCTTGCGCTAAAGCTAAGAAAAACGAGGCATAAATCGCGGCCACGATTCCATTCATAAAATTATTTTATCATAACACCCATCGACGATACTACTTGTAATCAGTTTAGGTTTCCTCTTGACAAATTCCTCAGTTTTGTTACAATTTAAGCATAAGTTGTAACAAACATGGTAGTTAGCCTGTGCACTGCTCAAGAACTTGAAGAAATACTCGGCGCCAAATATTTTTATCGCCAGAGTATTTATCGCTTAGCCGAAGACCGCCTAATCTCTTCTTATGAAGTAAACGGCGTTTATTATTTTTCGAAAGAGGAAGTAGCGACGCAAATTTTACAAAGATTAGCTAAACGCTTAAGAAATAGATTACCTCGGATTATTACCAGACATTTACGGGTTAAATATGACGAAACGCTGACTAAAGAAATCGCCATCTATGGTTTTAGTAATGGCCTAACTATTACTGCTAACACCGAATTGGAAACCGAAGAGGATTTATTAAAAAAAATTGAAAACCAAAGAGAGGAGGTGACAAAAATGTCAGACATACCAGTCGGACCAAACGATGGTCGGCCGGATATGCCGCCGCCAGCTCCCGGTCCGCATCATGGACCCAGACCCGGACCAGAAGAGCATCACCACGACGTGATGGAAGCTCTTCGGAGACTAGAAGAAGGACTAAGAAGAATAGAGGAAAAATTGGGGCGCTAGGGTTCAAACCAAACAGCCGGCTGTTGGTTGATCAGAGATTTGGGGTATAATCAAAGTAATTAAAAATTCTTTTCTTGTCATTGCGAGCACATTCGCTTCGCTTTGTGTAAACTCCGCGAAGCAATCTCTTCCAGCTGTTTTTAGATTGCTTCGTCCCCGCACCGTACGGTGCAGGGTCCTCGCAATGACAGTTTAATATATGTCATTTTCTAAATACCGCATTCTAATTTATTCGGAAAATCCCGATAAGCTCGTTAAATTCTATACGGATAACTGCTGGCAGTTTGTGGGAAAAAAATGAAAACAATAGCTTTACTTTTAGAACAAAGGAAGAAAGCCAGAGAAAATAAAGACTGGCAAAAGGCGGATGAGATTAGGAAGAAAATAGAGCAGCTGGGGTATAAGGTAATTGATAAGGAAAGCGATTCGTCTGTCACGGTAAAAAAAGATAGCGAAAAGTTTAAAAGTGTAAAGAGTTTAAAAACTGGATTGGTGGCTGTTTTTGGTTCGGGAGAAATGTCGCCGACCGGCAGAAGAATCCACGAATATTTAATTAAAGATAAAAAAGCTCCGGTTAAAATTGCCCTCTTAGAAACCCCAGCCGGGTTTGAAGAAAATCCCAGATGTTGGTATGGAAAATTGGCCGATATGCTACGAGTTGGTCTCGCGCCTTACCAACTAGAAATAGCTTTTATTGAAGCTCTAAGAAATACGGGTAGCAAAAGTACCAATAATCGAGAGCTCCTATCGCCACTTTTAGCAGCTGACTATATTCATACCGGCGCCGGAAGCCCGACCTATTGCGTAAAACATTTAAAAAACTCTCTAGCCTTCAAATATCTTTGCCAACAAAACCAAAAGGGACTAAATTTATCATTTGCTTCGGCCGCGGCGATTGCGATGGGGAAATTCGTATTACCGGTATACGAAATATATAAAGCTGGTGCTGAGTTGCGTTGGCAGAAGGGATTAGACTTTTTCGGAAACTGGGGGTTAAATCTGACGATAATTCCGCACTGGAATAATAGCGAAGGCGGGAAGGAGATCGATACCTGCAGATGTTTTATGGGAGAAAAAAGATTTGCTAAACTTTTGGAAATAATACCGGGCCAAACATATATCTTGGGAATTGACGAGCAAACGGCGGCCGTGTTCGATAGTAATAAAAAGAAAGTTCGGGTTTTAGGAAACGGAAACGTAACGAGATCGGAAGAGCACAGTCTGAACTCCAGTCACTTGTATCAGGATCTCGTA
>CAYJSC010000096.1:0-3825 GCA_964372475.1 uncultured Gammaproteobacteria bacterium
GGTTGGTCTATTTATACAATCAGGAAAAACTGGCTCGTAGTAAAAAACACCAGGGATTGGAAAAAGCAACAAGTTTATTTAATTAAGCCTAAGACCGCATGACTACCACCCGCAAATTCAATATTAACCAAAGAATCTGACTTCTTTACCGCAAAAAATCGCTCGAGCGAAAATTTGCGATGTAAAAAATATTTAGTAAAGTAAATTCCGATTTTTTTAATACAAGCAGGGAATTGGGGAAAATAAGATTTGAGGGAGCAGTGTTACTAACGGCAGGTGTCGGCTTTCGTAAACCCAGCCTTTTGCGCCTGGGATTCGGTACAAAACCAATCTTCGCCCAGGTCTTTTTCCACCAGTGTAAATTTATATTGCGCGCAGTTAGGCAGATAGTATTTTCGCGAAGTGCTGTTTTTATCAATATTTCCTTTAATTAGGCAGTTTGGATTTTTGGTATTTTTATCCTCAAGACACAAAGAACTGTAAATGCCTTTTTTCTCTTCTTTAGCACGACTGGCAACTTCTTTTAAAACTTTTTCTTTCGAGCTGACATCGCTATGATATCTGACCCACCCGCTTTCTAAAAGTTTTTCGTTGATCAAAACATTGCCCAAGGTTACGAGTGCCATCGCCCGTCCATATTGATCGGGTATTTGTTCCGAAATAATGACTTGTTTGTTTTTGACCAAGTCGATAAGAAAATTTTTAGCTTGCGGGCCGCCGCAGAAATTTAACTCCGGGGCATCAATGTGCCGGAGACGAAGTCTGGTTTTATTGTCTAAAAGGAACGTATCGCCGTCAATTACTTCAATAACTTTAACGCCTTTATCCAGGGTGGTATTCGTTCTTAGTAAAAGAAAAACGTTTAAAACCAGCGAGGGAATGAAGAGAATTAGAGTAGCTATAGAGATTATTTTTTTCACAGTCTACCTCTTGGGGGATTGCTTGGCGCGTCTGGCTTTACCGCCGGTTCCGACTTTTCTTCTTTCACGGGTCCGCGGGTCGCGGGTTAAAAACCCTTTATCTTTTAAGATTGAGCGGTATTTGGGCGTATCGACAACAAGGAGTGCTCGTGAAATACCGTGAACAACCGCGCCAAGCTGTCCTTTGTTTCCAGAACCGTAAACTTTTATATTAACGCCGAAATGATTTAAGGTGTTTGTCGTTCTAAATGGTTCCAAATACAATTTTTTGGCTATTTCGCCAGAAAAATATTTTTCAATTGGCATCCCGTTAACCAACATTGGACCTTTGTCCAAGGTCAATTTAACCCGAGCAACCGCTTCCTTTCGCCTACCAATTCCTAAATAGTAAGAGGGGGTTTTTTGCTTGATATCAGTTTTTTTTAATACCATATTATGAAAATTTAGCACCCAAATTATGTTCGCTTGCTTTAAAAAGATAAAGTCTGGTTAACATTCTGTCTCTTAATTTATTTTGCGGAAGCATGCCTTTTACTGCTTTTTGGATAATTAAAAGCGGATTTTCCTGTCGTACTTTTTCCAAGGTAATCGTTTTAAATCCCCCAGGATAACCGCTATGGCGTGAATATATTTTATTCTTTTCCTTTTTTCCAGTAACGATTATATTGGCCGCATTTATTACGACCACATGGTCACCACAATCAAGATGCCTGACAAAATAGGGTTTGTTTTTACCCATAAGTAATATCGCAATTTGAGAAGCGAATCTTCCAAGAATTTTCCCTTTAGCATCGACTAAATGCCATTTGCGTTTAACTTCTTTTAGACGGGTCGGGTTGGTGTTTTGCATAGTTATTTCTTAGTCAGTTTTTTCTTCGCACTAACTTTTTTAACTTCCGGCAAGGCGAGCTTAATTGGTTCTTCGGTTGGCTTTTTATTACTTGGAATTATTTTTACCGGTAATTCTTTAACCCAAAGCAAAAGAGCCTGCTTACTATTATCGCCGACTTTGGGATTGGTTTTAAACAGCTTGGTATAACCACTTTGCCTATCGGCCATTTCTTTCGCTACCGTTACCAACTTGACCACAACCGATTGATTATTTAGCTTACCCGAAAGAAAGCTTCTGGAAAACTTCGTATCTTCTTTTGCCCTTGTTATCAACTTTTCGATTAAAGGCCGGACGGCTTTCGCCTTCGCCCACGAGGTAGCTAATTTATCGTTTTTGATAAAATTAACTGCCAGTGAACGAAAAAGCTGTTGGCGCTGCTTCGTGTTGCGGTGTAATTTCCTACCAAAAATTCGATGACGCATAATATTAAACCATCAAGGCCACCCCTTTTTCTCGAAGCTTAACTTCTACCACGGCAAGTGACTTGACGCCTAGGTTTTTAATTTTGATCAATTCCTTTCGCTCGGTACCAAGAAGCTGACCAATCGTTTCAACTCCACCGTTTCTTAAACTGTTGGTTATCCTCGTTGGAAGATCCAATTCCTCGACGGTCATTTTAAGAATTTCGTCTGAGATTTGCGGACTCACAACAACACTCGTGTCTTCCTTGAGGGTTTTTGGTTCATAGACTTGTAGAAAATAGGAGACAAGAATTTTGGCTGCGGCTTTTAGTGCTTCCTCTGGCTCAAGCGTACCATCAGTCCAAATATCTAAAATTAATTTATCTAAATTAGTCATTCTCCCAACACGAGTGGCCTCAACTCGGTAATTTACCCGAACTACTGGCGAAAAAAGGGCATCAACGGTAATAACCCCAACCGTGTTGGTTTTTCTTTCATCGGCAACAGAATAGCCATAGCCTTTTTCGACCGTAAATTCAATGTTTAGAGAGCTTTTTTCAGAGATAGTTCCAAGATAAAGATCGCGGTTGATAATCTCGACACCCGCGGGAACCTCAATATCCTTAGCGGTAATAACTTTTGGCCCTTTGATAGTTAATTTTATTGCGTGGCTTTCTCCTTCGAAAATCTTAAGTCGCAGTTTTTTAATATTTAAAACTAACTCAACAATGTCTTCTTTGAGTCCCGTCAAGGTAGAAAATTGGTGTTTTACCCCTTCTATTCTCACCGAAGTTACCGCGGCTCCTTCTAGGCTCGCAAGGAGAACGCGCCTTAGAGAATTTCCAAGGGTCTGACCGTATCCTTGATCTAACGGCTCAATTACAAAACTGGCGAAATTTTTTTCTTCCTGATCTTTTTTAACTTTAAAGTTTATGTTTATCATAAAATTTTCCTTTCTCGCGATCTTTGTCGCGTAACTATCTCGAATAGAATTCGACAATTAATTGTTCTGATACAGTCGCATCGATATCTGCCCTGGTTGGAATTTTAACAACTTTTCCGGCAGCGCCTTTTTTTTCCAACCAGGAAGGAATGGTCATATATTGTTCCGCCAGAAGTTTTTTGACTTCGGGAATACTACTGGCTTTACTATCCAAAACAATAACGTCATCTGCTTTTACCAGAAAGGCTGGAATATTTACCTTTTTACTATTTACTAAAACGTGTCGATGTGCCACCATTTGTCTTGCCGCGGCCCTCGTGGCTGCCATTCCTAAACGGTAAACAACATTGTCTAGACGTCTTTCTAAAATTGTCAACAGGGTTTCTCCGGTGGCACCTTTGGATTTGGCTGCCATGGCAAAATATTTTCGGAACTGTCTTTCTAATACCCCGTAAATGGCTTTTACCTTTTGTTTTTCTCTAAGCTGTAGTCCAAATTCTGAAACTTTCCGTCGGCCTTTTTTTCCGTGCTGTCCAGGCAAAACCCCGAGCCTTTTTTCAACCTTAATTGGTAAGGTTTTTAAGCCTAGGTTAACTCCTTCACGCCTGGCTACTTTATTTTTTGGACCAGTATATCTTCCCATAATTACACCCTCCTCTTTTTCTTTGG
>CAYJSC010000097.1:0-3825 GCA_964372475.1 uncultured Gammaproteobacteria bacterium
GCTTTCTCAAATAGAAAAATTAAGTCCCCATTATCTGGTTTTGTTTGTTTTTTCGCTTTTTCTCTTAACGGAGATGGAAATACTTTTCGGCGTTTTTTTTATTACTTTTTTTCTTTTAGTATTTTTAGTTTGGGAAAGAAAAATCCTTTTTTCCAAAAAAATATTTTTTATAGCCGTCGGCGGGTTTGTTGTTGAACTGCCAAAATTATTATTTGAAGTAAGACATGGTTTTTTGCAAACTAAGAGTCTTTTGAGAATGCTGAAAGAAAAAGGAGGCAGTAATTTTCATCTAGATGAACGATTAATACTATTTAAAGAGAAATTAGCAGTGGTTCTTCCGGATATCCATCCCATTATTTTTATAACCACTGCAGTCCTGTTTTTTGTTTTATTAAAAATTGGTTTTAATAAATTCTTTAAAGAAAACCAAAAAATGTTCATCTCACAGCTTGTGGCTGTTTCTCTTTTATTTTTTATGCTAACGATTTTTTATCCAAAGGACTTTTGGGAATATTATCTCTTGGGAATTCCTGTCATTCTGGCGATTTTAGTTTCTTCTGCTTTTAGTGCGGCAACAAAAATTTTACCAAAAAAAATAGGCGCTGCCATTTTAATTTTGTATCTGGTAGTTTTGTCAAACCCCAAAGAAATTTTGGCAGTTCTAAAAAATCCTAACTTTTCTGGGAATGCTGCTGTCTTTCGCAATCAAACCAAAGTAATTGATTATGTCTACCAACAAGCCGGAGGAAAAGATTTTAACTATATTGCCTACACTCCTCCGCAGATCGAATATACTTGGCGTTATCTTTTCTGGTGGTACGGCAAAAAAAAATACGGGTATGAACCAAAGGAAAAAAGAAGCGAAAGGTTTTTTGTTATTATTGAACCCGATCCTGGTTACGAAGGACGAATTATTGACTGGCTAAAAATTCGTAAAGGAGATGGAGTAGTGTTTAAAGAAGAAACCCTGCCAAGTGGTATAATCATTCAATCACGAAGTAGACCTAGGGAGTGATTTTTCCGCGGTTAATTTATCTTGTATGTTAAATTTTTTAGAGAAATATCGCTGGTATATTTTAACCTCGATTTGCCTCTTGGTAATATATCTTATTACGCGCTTAGTTAATCTTACCTCCCTTCCGATTTTTACCGACGAGGCGATCTATCTGCGCTGGGCGCAAACAGCGAAAAACGATGCGAATTGGCGTTTTATTTCTTTGACCGACGGAAAGCAACCTCTCTATATTTGGATGGCGATGATTGCTATGAAGTTTATCGCCGATCCGCTAATTGCCGGTAGACTTGTTTCCGTAGGTGTGGGCATCTTCGGAATGCTATTTGCTGGTCTTATTGGTTATGAATTATTTAAAGATAAAAAGATTGGATTTCTAGCGGCAGCTCTATACTTAGTTTATCCCTTAACCCTATTTTATGACCGTTTTGCGCTTATGGAGAGCTTATTGGGCGTGACGGTTTTGATATCAGTTTATTTGGAAATACTTCTAGTCAGGCATTTAAGATTAGATTTATCTCTTATTTTGGGCCTAGCGATGGGCGCAGCGATGCTTACTAAATCATCAGGTTTTTATGCTCTTTATTTAGCGCCACTTTTATTTTTGCTTTTTGATTTTGCGAAAAAAGATTGGAAGAAACGTTTAGTTAAATTTATTTTATTGTTTGGGCTAAGTACACTTCTTTCGCAACTTTATTACAGCGTTTTAAGACTTTCACCGCTTTTTCACATGATTATAGAAAAAGATGGAACGTTTGTATATCCGATTAAGGAATGGTTAAAACACCCTTTTGATTTCTATGTTGGTAATTTAAAAGGAATGCTGGATTGGCTTACTCACTATACGTCTTGGCCGCTTCTTCTTTTAGTAATAATAGCGCTTTTTTACAGTTATAGAAATTTTACCAAACAGCGCTGGTTTCTATTTTTGTGGTTTTTACTGCCATTTAATTTAGCAGCTTTATTTGGAAAAGTTTTGTACCCCAGATATATCGTCTTGCCAACGCTTACTTTATTAATTCTTATGGCCTCAAGCCTTTTTGAAATAGAAAGGTGGATTAAAAACAAAAGAGTTTTACTATTAGTTATGAGTGTAATTTTACTTCCTTCGATACTCTTTGACTATCGAATTTTGTCTGACATCAAACATGCACAACTCACGTATATCGATAAAGGGCAATACCTAAACGACTGGCCGTCCGGGTGGGGCGTGAGAGAATCTGTTGAAATACTAAGAAATGAAGCACGCAAAGGAAAGATTGCCATTTTTACCGATGGAACTTTCGGTTTAATGCCTTATGCTTTAGAGCTATATTTAGTCTATGATGAGAATGTTTTTATTAAAGGACTTTGGCCTCTAAGCGACGAATTTCCTTCCGAAATGAAGGCTAAGGCAAAAGAGATGCCGACTTTTTTCGTGGGTAACCAAAAACAGAATATTCCGAGCGCTTGGCCTCTAAAGCTTGTCGGTCAATGGGAAAAAGGAAGCAATAAGGAAAAAACCCTTCGTCTTTATCGAGTAGAAAATATTTAAATGAAAATTTTCCTCATCACGATTGTTCTTATTGCTTTTTTTGTTAGGTTTTATGGTTTACCGCAAAACCTTTTTTTCGCCTTTGAACAGGGAAGAGACCTAAAAGTATTAAACGACATTGTTTTAAATCATAAAATGACTTTAATTGGTCCACGGACAAGCGTCGAAGGCGTTTTTCATGGAATATTATATTATTACTCAGCTTTGATTCCTTTTTTGCTTGGTCAAGGAAATCCTTTAGTGGTTATGGCCTTTTTTATACTCTGGCAAAGCCTGGGAGTCGTTTTTTTCTATCATTTTGCCAAAGAGATAGGAAATAAAATGTCGGCGATACTAGGGAGTATTTTATACGCGTGTTCGTTTGGCCTAATTGTTTATTCGCGGTGGTTTTCTCACCCTCCTATAATTATCCCATTCTCCATATTATTGTTTTGGTCTTTGACAAAGTCAGCGCTAAAAGAAAAATTCTATATCCCGGCGTTACTCGCTTGGGGGGCTATTTTCCATTTAGATTTAGTTGTTGCCATTTTTTTTATTCCAGCTATCGTCATTTATTTTTTATGGCAAAAACCAGCGCTTCCGACCAAAGGAACTATCCTTATTTGTTTTCTTTTGCTTTTACTCACATTTTTGCCATATCTTGTTTTTGATACACGCCATCAATTTTTAATATTTAATAGTGTTAAGAAGTTTTTAATGTCTGGAACCACTTTTGAGATTCCTAACATATTGAAAGCGGTGTCTCATATAATTTTTCGCTATACTAGCGAAATACAAGATGTTATAGCTTCGAATTTTTTCTATCTCTCAGTTGCACTTTTTAGCGCAAGCTTACTTTGGATTCTTTTAAAAAAGAAGAAAACTCCCGGAGAAAAACTCGTTCTCTTATGGGTTATTTCGCTACCAACACTGGCCATAATCGTAAGCCCATCTTTTGGTTTGAAACATTATCTGATTGGATTGGGCGCCGGAACAGTACTTTTAACGAGTTTGTGGTTAACGCATTTTAGAGCGGGCTTTTTAAAAAAGACGGGATTAATAGTTTTTATTCTTTTGATTCTAAATAACCTTTTTTTGATCAAGAACTGGTTGCCTATAAATCGTAATATCTTCTATCTTTTTCCTCAACCGGGCATGGTTCTAGGTACAGAACAAAAGGTGATAGATTATATTTATACTGATTCTTCACAAAAAAATTTTGGTTGGGAAGCATTTACTATTCCATACTGGTCTAATGCTGGGTGGGAATATCTATTCTCTTGGTACGGAGCAAGGAAAT
>CAYJSC010000098.1:0-3787 GCA_964372475.1 uncultured Gammaproteobacteria bacterium
AAATCAAATGCAGAAATGTTTTAAATTTTAAACATTGGGATTTCATTTAAAATTGAAAATTTAAAATTGGAATTTTTCTATGCGTCTTCCTCACAAAACCCTTGAGAAAAAGTTATTCATGAAAGGCTATCGCCGAGTTATCGCCGTTGATGAAGTCGGGATGGGTCCATTGGCCGGGCCAGTCGTGGTTTGCGCGATTTCGTTTGATAAAAGATTTTTTAGAAAAAGACACGATAATCTGCACTGGCTTCGCGACTCAAAATTGCTTTCGCCGCGCCAGAGAGAAAAATTCGTCGCCGAGCTATTAAAAGAGAAAAATTTAAATTACCGAATTTCTTATTGTTTTCCAAAAACAATTGATAGGATGAATATCTATCAAGCGGCGAGATTAGCGATGAGGCGTTCAATAAAGAAATTAATTATTAGTTCATTACGCATTACGAATTACGGATTGAAAACCAAGAAAATAAAAATGCGTAATGCGCAATCCGTAATAAATAATGGAATAATTGTTTTAGTGGATGGTAAATACCGGATTAAGGGCTTACAATTAAAGCAGATGCCGATTGTGAAAGGCGACCGGAAGATTTTTTCAATCGCCTGCGCCTCATTGATTGCCAAAGTATTTAGAGATAAAATGATGAAAAGATATTCAAAGCGGTTTCCAGATTACGGATTTGAGAAGCACAAAGGTTATGGAACGAAACTTCATCGGGTGATGCTTTTAAAGCACGGCCGGTCCCCGATTCACCGCAATTCATTCCTGCCTGTCCGGCAGGCAGGCAAATTAATTTAGCGAAAAAACAATGGAAGGAATTTGCAAGTGCGGACACCACAAGTGCGAGAAACTGCTGATGTGTTTGGCTTGGCTGGCGGCCATTGCTTTTTGGGTGGCCTTATGGAAAGACGGAGCATTTTGGAACACTCCGTCAGACACCTGGTTCCAGCATGTCGTGGTTTTCAGTCTGCTTCTTTTCGGAATGAGCTGGTGCAGCTGCTGCGGCGGAGTGTCCAGTCGTCGCTAAGACGAGATTTGAATAATGATCAACAAAGAGGCGAAACTAGTCGCTGACCTATTTGATAGTTCTAAAATCGAAATGGCCGCTACCCGCGACGGTTACGGCAAAGGCTTGGTTGAGGCCGGAGAAAAAGACGAGCGGGTGGTGGTTTTATGCGCCGATCTGACCGAGTCAACCCGTTCGCTTTGGTTTGCCGAAAAATTTCCTGAAAGGTTTATTGAACTTGGCGTGGCCGAACAGAATATGGCCACCGCGGCTGCCGGCATGGCCAATTACGGGAAGATTCCTTTTATATCTTCTTACGCCGCTTTCAGCCCGGGCCGGAACAACGAACAGATAAGAACCGCGATTTGTATAAACAATGTGCCGGTGAAAATCGGCGGGGCTCATGCCGGGATCTCGGTCGGCCCGGACGGCGCCACTCATCAGGCTCTTGAAGATATTGCTTTAATGCGGGTTTTGCCGCGGATGACGGTTTTAGTTCCCTGCGACGCTATTGAAACTAGAAAAGCAACCGTGGCCGCGGCCCTTCATCCCGGCCCGGTATATATTCGTTTTGGCCGGGAAAAGTCGCCGGTTTTTACTACTCAAGAAACTCCGTTTCAAATCGGAAAAGCGGAAATTTACCGTTCAGGCAAGGACGCGGCCATAATCGGCTGCAGCATGCTTTTGTATAATGCTTTGGTTGCGGCTGAGGAACTTTCAAAGGAAGGGATTGAAGCGATGGTGGTGAATAGCCACACGGTCAAACCGATTGACAAAGAAACAATTATCAAAGCCGCCAAAGAAACCGGGGCAGTGGTTACGGTTGAAGAGCATCAGGTGAATGGCGGCTTGGGTTCAGCCGTGGCCGAAGTTCTGGCCAAAAATCATCCGGTGCCGCAGGAATTTGTCGGCGTGCAGGACAGATTCGGCGAATCAGGCGAGCCATGGGAACTGGTTGAGAAATTCGGGATGGGAGTAAAAGATATCAAAGAAGCGGTGAAGAAGGTTATTTATCGAAAGAAGTAATTTGTTTTTTAAAAACTTTTTCTGAAAACTATGCGATCGCTTGAAAGTCAGAAAACTTCAGTTATTTCTTCAAAGGAGTCTTTCGCTGATAAAATTTTTGATTTTATTGAATATATGGTGGGTACCACCTATATTGCTTTTTCAAAAAAAACAATGTTTGCAAAGTTAAAAATGGATCCTTCCTTTGAAGGTCATAGGTTGATAAAAGTTTTATACGATTTAGAGAAAGGAAAGTTTATAAAAAGATTAAATAAAGATAAGTACAGACTTACTTCAAAGGGTATAAAAAGAATTGATTTCCAAAAATTTTCTAAGTTTAGTTTTGAGAATAAAAAGAAAGACGGCCTGTGGAGGGTGGTGATTTTCGATATTCCAGAAAAACAGAAAATCAAAAGAGAGCTTCTTAGGCAAAAGTTAAAAGAGTTTAATTTTCATATGGTTCAAAAAAGTGTTTTTATTTCGCCTTATAAATGTGAAAAGGAGATTCAGATCTTGTGTAATATATTGAATTTAGATAAGGAAGTTTGTGTTATAAGAGCTGAAGATTTAGGCGGATTAAACAAACAGGTAAAGTTATTATTCGTTTAGTTCTGAAAATAAAGCGATCGCATAAATATCAGAAATAATCGCTATTTTATTTTTTGTAAAATTATGTTAAATTAAGTCTACTAAATTCGGGGCGTGTAGTTTAGCGGGTCAAAGTGCCTTGATTTGGCACCTTGACGGGAAATTTAGGAAACTTTAGTCTCCGCAGTAAAATTAAATGAGCGGGTAAGCGAATCTAATTTTACTCCATTTTCTGGGAAAGAACGTTGGCGAAGCCATCGTTGAAGGGGCACGTAGTTCAGCGGCAGAACGTCGCTCTGATAAAGCGAAGGTGGATGGTTCGACTCCATCCGTGCCCATATGACCAATCTACGTGAAAGAGCAATCCATCTTTTGGGCGAACATATCGCGAATAAAAATTTAATCAAGCACAGTTTGGCTGTCGGTGCCTTGATGAAGGCATTGGCGGTTCGTTTTGGGAAGGAGGATGAAATTGAAAACTGGGAACTGGCCGGATTGCTTCACGATATGGATTGGGATAAAACGAGAAATGATATCGCCATCCATACCAAATTAACCGAGGAAATTTTAAAAAAAGAAAATTTTCCGGCCGAGGTCGTTGAAGCGATAAAAAAACATAATGCCGCCGCCGGCAACCCGCCGCCAGAGACCATGCTTGAAAAAGCGCTTTACTATACGGAAGAAGTTACCGGTTTAATCGTTGCTTCGGCGTTGGTGCTGCCTTCAAAAAAATTAGCCGATTTAGCTGTTGATTCCGTTATGAAAAGATTCAAGGAAAGCGCCTTTGCCCGGGGCCTTGACCGGGAACTTTTGAAGGAGGTGCCGAGCCGGATGGATTTATCGCTTGAAGAGCTTATTTCAATCGCGCTGAAAACAATGCAGGATATGAGTGAAAAACTGGGGTTGTAGCAAATTGAATTTTGTTTTGACGGGCATTTTAAGCGAGCCCCCACCACTCATATATGAATGTGGGGGCGAGCGTACCGGCGAGCCGTAAAAATGCCCGCTCGTCGAAAGTTCCGCCCCCGTAGAACCCGAAGGGTTTTTACGGGGTTGCGGAATCGCTGTAGGGTTTCGCCAGAAAGCGAAACAAGCACCCGTCTTGTTCACCCGCCTAAATTTTGCGGGTGGGCCTATAGCTTAATGGTAGAGCACTCGGTTTGCATCCGAGAGATCGGGGTTCGATTCCC
>CAYJSC010000099.1:0-3723 GCA_964372475.1 uncultured Gammaproteobacteria bacterium
CAGGCGGTTCGTTCATCTGGCCAAAAACCAAAGCGGTTTTACCAATAACCTTCGACTCCTTCATCTCCAGCCATAAATCATTACCCTCTCGGCTTCTTTCCCCGACGCCGCAAAAAATCGAAACGCCGCCGTGGACTGTGGCGACGTTTCTAATTAGTTCCTGGATTAGAACGGTTTTACCAACTCCCGCACCCCCAAAAACCGCCACCTTACCACCTTTGACAAAGGGAGCCATTAAATCGATAACTTTAATGCCAGTTTCGAGAATTTGCGCCTTGACCTCTTGTTCGGTCAGTGCCGGTGCCTGACGATGAATAGGCAAACGTTTAACTTTTTTATCAATTGTTGAGCCATCGATCGTGTCCCCGACGACATTAAAAATTTTCCCTAAAGTTTCACGACCAACTGGAACACTGATGAAAGCACCGGTGTCAAAAATTTCCATGCCTCTTTTTAATCCATCAGTAGTTCCTAAAGCTATCGCCTTAACTTTCCCGTCGGCCAAATGAGCCGCCACTTCAAGCGTTAATTTTTCTTTGGAAATCGGATTTATTACCTGCAGAGCATTATAAATCGCCGGCATTTTGCCAACTTCAAATTGGGCTTCAACCACCGCGCCTATTATTTGTGTAATTTTACCAATAGTCATATTTTAATTCTTTAATTCTTTCTATTATTCTACCGCCATTCTTGCCGTCACCATATCGGCAATTTCATATGTAATTTTCTCTTGTCGGACTTTGTTATATTCCAGCGTCAACTCACCCATAAATTCCAAAGCGTTATCTGTGGCATTCTTCATCGCCATCATGCGAGCCGAATGTTCGCTCGCTTCGGCTTCATAAATCGCTTCACGAAGTTGATTCTCCAAATAATGCGGAATTAAGGCGTCCAGCAATTGATCGTAATTAGGCTCCACAATAAATTCCGAGAAATCGGCATCGGGTAAACTTTCATCTGCTTCCATCGCTCCAAGAGGCAATAATTTCTTTAAATAGGGCTCAAGGCGTAGAGCCGTAATAAAATTAGTGTAAATTAAATAAACCTCTTGGTATTTTTGCCTTAAATATTCGCTGATCACTAAATCGATTACCGCAGAGGCATGATCATTAAAGGATCCGGTTTGGCCAAAACTGGCGACTAATTTTCGCTCCGTTCGAATAACAAAATTTTCGCCCTTTTTACCAATGGTAATAAAATCGCAATTATTTTTTTCTTTAAACCAACGGTTAACCATCCGCAATAAATTGGTGTTTAGGCCTCCGCAAAGGCCCTTATTGGTCGTAATTAAAACGGCTAATTTCTTTTCCGTTCCCAAGGTTTTTAAAAGTAACGGATGATCGCGGACGGCGCATCTTCTAGCCAGTTCAAAAACTGCTTGATAAATTTTTTGGGCGTAGGGTTTTCCCGCCAGGGCGATATTTTGCGCTTTTTTCATTTTGGCCGCGGCCACCATTTCCATCGCTTTGGTAATTTGGGCGATATTCTTAGCCGATTTTATTCTTCTTCTAATTAATCTGGTACTGCTCATGTTTTTATTACATCGCTTGGCTAACCTATTAAAACCTCTTTTTAAATTCCTCTGTTAGTTTTTTTAATTCCTTCTCAGATTTTTCCTCGATTATTTTGGCTTTTTTAATCTCCCCCAGTAGTTTAGAATGCAAAGATTTAAGAAAACCAAGATAGTCTTTCTCAAATTCGGCCACTCTTTCGAGGGGCAAATCATCTAGAAAACCTTGTGTGCCCGCCCAGAGCAAAACTACTTGCTCTTCTAGGGTCATGGGTTTAAATTGACCTTGTTTCAAAAGTTCCGCCATGCGCGTACCGCGCTCAATCTGCTGTTTGGTGGTCGGGTCCAAATCAGTGGCAAATTGCGCAAAAGCCGCAAGTTCCCGATACTGAGCTAAATCCAGCCGTAGTTTTCCCGCCACCTGTTTCATCGCCTTAACTTGAGCGTTGCCGCCAACCCTGGAAACTGATAATCCCACGCTAATAGCTGGCCTAATACCGGCGAAAAATAAATCCGGCTCCAGATAGATTTGTCCGTCGGTTATTGAAATAACATTAGTCGGGATGTAAGCTGAAATGTCACCGGCCTGGGTTTCAATAATTGGTAAGGCTGTTAGCGATCCCCCGCCTTTTTGGGCCGTTAAACGGCAAGCCCTCTCCAAAAGTTTAGAATGAAGATAAAAAACGTCTCCCGGATAAGCTTCCCGTCCTGATGGTCTTCTTAAAATTAAGGAAATTTGGCGATAGGCCCAAGCGTGTTTAGAAAGATCGTCGTAGATGACTAACGCGTCTTTACCGCAATCCATAAAATATTCTCCCATCGCACAGCCCGCGTAAGGTGCAATATATTGTAGAGACGCGGGGTCAGAAGCGTTGGCTGCTACAATTATGGTATGCGGAAGGGCTTTGTTTTTTTCCAAAGCGTCCACGACTTGGGCAATACGCGAAGCCTTTTGGCCAATAGCCACATAGATGCAGATCACGTTTTCTTTTTTCTGATTAATAATAGTATCAAGAACCAAAGCGGTTTTGCCAGTTCCGCGATCGCCGATAATGAGCTCTCTTTGCCCTCTGCCAATTGGAATCATGCTATCGATGGCTTTTATGCCGGTTTGCAAAGGGACATTGACCGGTTGTCTCTCGACAACTCCTGGTGCGATTTTTTCGAGGGGATAAAACACCTTTGTTTTAACTATCCCTCGCCCGTCAAGCGGTTGCCCGAGAGGATTAACCACCCGCCCGATAAATTCACTGCCAACCGGAATAGATAAAAGTTTTCCGGTTGCTTTAACTTCATCGCCTTCATGAAGTTTTAAATAGTCGCCTAAAATGATAGCGCCAATGGCATCTTCTTCTAAATTGATAGCGACACCAAAAATCCCATGGGGAAATTCTAGCATTTCGGCATAGCTAACTCCTGACAAACCCGACACCTTGGCCACACCATCAGCCAGGGTTAAAATTTTTCCGACCGCGGCTTTTTCCAAAGTCGGTTGATACTCTTCTATTCTTTTAAGAATTTCTTCGGCGATTGCTTGACTGTTTAAGGTTGGCATATTGTCTTTGTCATTTTCAGAAAATCGTTTTGTAGGGTGGCATCAATCATAAGATCACCGCATTCAATTTTGAGGCCGCCTAAAATCTCTGGGTTAATTTTATTTTCTACTTCGACGTCTTTGGCACTAGCTTTTTTGACAATTTTTTTTACTCGCTCCAACATCACTTTATTTAAGGTAACGACTGACCAAACGACCGCTTTTTTGTTTGCCTTTCTTTCGCTGGTAATTTTTTGTAGGCTTTGGCTAATACCATCAAGATTAGAATCGAGTTTTTTCGAAGACAAGGCAGTTAAAATACCTTTAACGATAACGCTGTCATTTTTAGTTACCATTTTCAATCTTCTCGCTTTCTAAAAGCTTTAGTTTCTTTTCTAAAAGCAATCTCTGGGCCTTATCATCTAAGATCTCGCCGACAACCTTTCTAGACATTCCCATCGCCAGAACGAATAATTGTTTTCTTAAATCGCTCCACATATTTTTCTTTTCCTCTTCTATATCCATTCTGGCTTTATCCTTGAGGCTTTTGGCTTCTTCGCTTCCGGCCGCAATTATTTCCGCCTCCATTTTCTTAGCCTGGGTTTTACATTCCTCGATGATTTTAGCTCCTTCGCTTTTGGCCTTATCCAATACTTTTTCTTTTTCTTTTTGCAGCTCT
>CAYJSC010000100.1:0-3681 GCA_964372475.1 uncultured Gammaproteobacteria bacterium
GACTATTCTTCGAAATGGTTGGTTATAGGAAAAAACCTATATCAAAAATTTTTATCTCTTATATGAAAGATATCATTTTAAAAACCAAATTATTTGTTAAAAAGGTTCAAGCATCCGGCATAAGGGTACATCATACTTTCCTTTTTGGCTCTTACGCACAAGGGAAAGCTAAGTCTTATAGTGATATTGATGTTTGCATTGTCTCACCCGATCTGGGACATGACTTTACAGAAGAAATGGTAAAACTAAATACAATTTCTCATAACGTTGATTCCCGCATAGAAGCAATACCATTTAGCGAAGAGAGATTAAATGACCCTTACGATCCATTAGCTTTTGAAATCCGTAAACACGGAATATTATTGTCTTAATAAAGTTGCCTTTTCGCACCGCCGACCGATAAAAATTCTACCAGGTCGTTTAAGGCCCAGTTTTTTCCCCGGTAATTTTAGGTGGGCAGACTGTCTTAAACCAAATATGGTTTAGGAACTTTGGTCTTTGCCCGTTTCCGAGACTGTCGGTAGTTATTCCGATGTATCATCGGAATGAGGCTATTTATTAAAAACCAAGCAGGATTTTTAAAATAAAATTTATCGGCGGTATGATAATGGTTTGAACCAGGGAAAAAGAACCAAAGGGTAAAAGAAGCATAACCAAAAAGAAAATGCCGTAGTTTTCTAACTTGTACCAATCGCGCGCCAACTCTTCCGGAAGCACGCCACCCACCACTTTAAATCCATCCAAAGGATGAATGGGAATGAGATTAAAAACAGCTAAACCGACGTTCATAAAGATAATAGGTAATAGAAGCGTGATTAGTGATTGGTAATTGGTGATTGGTGTAAAGCGAATAAATAGTGCGAGTAAGGTAGCTAATAGAAGATTACTTACTGGTCCGGCAATAGAAATTAACGCGGCGTCTCTTCTGGGGTCTTTTAAATTAAAAGGATCAAATTGCACGGGTTTTCCCCACCCAAATCTCGTAAAGAGCAAAAAAAGCGTTCCTAATGGGTCTAAGTGAGCGAGAGGATTTAAGGTCAGCCGTCCCATGAGGCGGGGAGTGGGATCGCCCAGACGTTCGGCGGCAAACGCGTGCGAAAACTCGTGAATGGTAATAGCTATAATTAAAGCAATAAGCCAGGTAAAATTGCCGGAAAGAATATCAGAGAGCATATAAGTAATTTTAAATTTTAAGTTTTAAATTATAAATTAAATATCAATTTTTAAGATTTAAAACTTATTATTGATTAAAAATTAGAAATTAGAAATTAGAAATTGTTCTACTTGTTAAACCAGGCAGTCTTTGGTATATTATACGACATTATTAAAAATAAAAATTATGTCTGCAATTTGCGCGATCTGTCATAAGAAATCGATGCGGGGAAATTTAGTTTCCCACAGTAAGCAGCGAACGCACCGGCTCTATCGGGTGAATTTACACACCATCAAAACGATAATTGACGGTGTTCATAAAACTATTAAGGCATGCACTAAATGTTTGCGTAGACTAAAAGATAAAGCCCCGCGGAGCGGGGTCTCGCTTCGCGAGAAAACGTCAGTAACACCAGTAACATCAGTAACTCAACTAAAGGAAGAGAAAGGGCCGAAGGAGGTTAAAGTCAAAACAACGACAATTGCGGAGTTGATGAAAGAACCCTCCTTCGCCAAGGCTTTGGAGGGCAAGTCAGCAGGAGTAATCGAAGAAAAGAAAGAGGTAAAGAAAAAAGCGGAAAAAGGAGAAAGCAAAACAAAGCCGAAAAAAGCTAAAAAGAAATAATTATTGCATCATGCCTTTTCTAATTCTTAGAAAATATTTAAAAATCATCACCCAAAACCGACTGTTCGTATTAGTCGGTTTTTTATTAGCAACACTTATTGTTAATGGAGCAGGAGTTTGGTATTTTGAACATGGCAAAAATGAGCAATTTCAAACAATCGGTGATATTTTTTGGTGGTGGATTGTTTCTTCCTCAACGGTCGGTTATGGGGATAAGGTTCCGATTACGACAGGCGGCCGGTTTTTTGCGACGCTAACGCTTATTTCTGCCATCGGAACCTTATCTCTGGCGATTGGCGCGGGTACAGAATTTGTGTTAGAATTATTGGATAGAAAGAAAAAAGGTCTTATGCAAGTTAAAGCCAAAAAACATATTATTATCTCTGGAAACACTAAAATTACCAAGGGATTAATTGATCAATTGGTTCTGAGTCCTTGGGCTAAAGAAAGAACATTAGTTTTAATTTCTTCCTCCGCCGAAGAAAATCCCTACCCCGAGTCTTGTCTTTTTGTCCATGGCAATCCTTCGCAGGATGAAGTTTTAGAAAAGGCCAATATTCGTGAAGCCGAAATAATGATTATACTGGCTGATCCCAACAAACAGGACCCGGACGGAAGAACGATTCTGACAGCATTATCGGCAAAGAAATTAAACCCTGCCTTAAAAATAATCGCGGAAGTTATTAACGTGGAAAACCGGGTATATCTTGAAGATATTAAAATAGATGAAATTATTTGCGCCTCTGATTTAGTGTCCAGACTTATAACCCACACCGATGTTTTCACCTTAATCTATGAAATAGTCTCAAACGATGAAGGAATAGACGCGTCTAAAATCTCTCTGCCGGAGAAATATGTGGGTAAAAAATTGGAAGAGGCCTTTATCGAGTTAAAAGAAAAAAGAAATATCATTGTGGTCGGGGTGAAGAGAGCGGGAAAATTTATTGGCAATCCCAAACTAGCTTTTAAACTAGAAAATGGTGACGAGTTGATCGTTATTTCCGATGATCCTTTAAGCGAATAAAAAATAAAAGGATTATTAGAAAAACATAAAAATTTTATGGGCGAACATAAAGAATTGCCAAAAAGAAAAACAATTGATGATGTGTTAAATGCCGGACTGCCAGAGATTAGTATTCAAGAAGAAAGTAAAGTATTCGAATATTCTGCGAGTAATGCCCCACAAGGAGACTATCGGAGAGTGGTTAAGGAGCGATACCCAGTAAATAAGCAAGAATTCTCTGATGATTTAGCAGTAATTGAAGGCTACCTCAATGGACTAGGTATTTTAAGAAGACCGCTCGGCGATAGTGAAAAAGCACAGGCAAAAAGATGTTTTGCTCTCGTTTTGAAATCCGGGTTTCTTGGTGTGAAAGACAAAAATGGTCCTGTTGAGCCAAAATACTGGCGGATTACAGGGAGTGATAAAGCTCTTAGTGGATTTCCAGTTGCCAGGCGATACAGACAAGAATTCGGTGGTTTAAATGAAAGAGGATTTAATTTACTCGCGAGAGTCGTTCCTCTTTTAGGAAATGAACAAACAAACATACTTGTTAAGGAAGAACTTTTGTCCGATGCTACTGAACATAATAACGATGATCTTAAATATAGAATTCCGCAAGTTGTGAAAATTTTTAGCACCAAAGGGGCAACAATTAATGGGAAAAACCGAGAGTTACTAAAATCGGCCCTTCAGGAATATCGGACATTTAAAGCTGATTCTGATAATAGAGGTGAAGTGAACTGGAGAGAAAACATTATCAAACAAGCGGAAAAAATAACCAGTAACTAGGGCACGATCCTCAAACTTCTTGTTTATACCCTTCACCCCGCGCTAAGCGGGATACAATAAAATGGTATAGACAATCCACACTTGTGTAATATGTTTTTTTATCTTTCTTTTT
>CAYJSC010000101.1:0-472 GCA_964372475.1 uncultured Gammaproteobacteria bacterium
CTTATTCAAAAAGCCTTTGTTTATGACATTTCCTTTACTACCAGATTGCAGGGACAATGGCCGCGGGCCTGGGAAGCTTTTAGCAAAAATCCTCTGACCGGCACTGGTTACTCATCAATCAACCTAGCTACTGATAATGATTATTTGCGCTCGCTGGGGGAAACCGGAATTTTAGGATTTTTATCGTTTTTCTTTATCTTTGTCACCTTTTTCATTTTAGTCAAAAAAACACTCTCAAAAATTACCGACCATCTAAATCGGAGTTTTGTCATTGGCATTAGCGCTGGACTCGTGGGGCTGGCTCTCAACGCCGTTCTTATTGATGTTTTTGAAGCCTCAAAAGTTGCCTTTATTTTTTGGTCCCTAATGGGTTTGGCCGTAGGCATTATTGGGCTTTATGAAAAAGAAAAAATTAATCTTGTTCGCGAAACACTAAAGGTTTTAACTTCTCAAGGCGCATTATACTGCTATC
>CAYJSC010000101.1:482-3626 GCA_964372475.1 uncultured Gammaproteobacteria bacterium
TTTTCTATTAACCTTAATTGGCTACGGAAGAATCTTTAATAATTATTTTACGGGTGACGACTTTGTTTGGCTCAAATGGGCAGCGCAATCTAATGTCGGAGATCTGATTGGTAATTTTTATATGGCGGATGGCTTTTTTTACCGTCCGTTAGTCAAGATCTTGTATTTTGCGATTTATGCCATTTTTTGGCTTAAGCCACTTGGCTATCACCTTGTTAGCATCTTTTACTATTTCCTATCAGGCTGTTTGGTCTACAAAATTGCCTTAAAAATGGGGCAGAGTAAATACGTTTCCGTACTCGCCGCGGCGCTCTTTATCATGCTTCCTATCAATACGGAAAGCGTGGTGTGGGTTTCCGCCTATTCGGGACTATTAATGACTCTATTTACTCTGGTGGCATTTTATGGGTTCATGATTTATGAAGAAAGCCGCAAGAAGCTGTCGCTTTTTCTAATGGTCGTTTCTTTCGTATTTGGTTTATTGTCTCATGAAGGCGGTGTGGTTTTACCGCTTCTAGTTATATGGTACGAGTTGGCGAAAAATAGATTTGAGTTTTTGGGTTTTCTCAAAAGAAGATATAAGCTTTTAATTTTCTTTGGCGTAATTCTTGGTTTGTATGCTTACATTCGCAATTTAGCCCACGCTCACGGATTTAGCGGTGATTACAACTATAATATTTCTCGTCTGCCCTATAATATTTTTGGAAATTTGATTGGTTATCTATTGACTTCTTTGTTGGGACTTTGGGTTTTACCTTTTTATGATCTCCTTCGTCAACATCTTCGGGAACAAGTAGGTGCGGTTCTAGCACTCCTGGTTTTTTTGAGTCTTGGTTTAGCTTATCTTCGTAAGAGTCTTAAAAGATTTTGGGATGAAAAAACAGTTCTTCTTTTTGGGCTTTCGGTAGTCTCGCTTATACCATATTTAGGTCTTGGTAATTTATCGGAGCGGTATGGATTATTGGCTACCTCTTTCTTGGCAATTTTAGTACTCCATATCCTGGAGAGAGTAATACAACGTTTTGTTTCTAATAAAAAAGCAGCGCCAATTATCCTGGGGGTCATTGTTTTAGCAATTGGTCTTTGGTATCAAAAAGACCTTAGACAATCTACCGAAAACTGGAGAAAGGCCGGGGAAACATCTAGAAAAATAATCTACGCGGTTAAAGACAATTACCGTTTCTTTCCCAAAGAAACCACGCTCTATTTTAGTAACATTCCCATTCGTTTTGACCGCTCTTGGATTTTTCCAGTCGGTCTTCCAGAAGCCCTCTGGTTTGTGTACCGGCACGAAACTCCCAAAGTTATTAGTGTCAAAAGCGCTGAGGAAGGCTTGAAAACTGCGGAAAACGTTCCCAACTCTCACGTTTTTTCCTTCGAAGACAATGAGCTGAAAGAAGTAAGACTTAAGTAACAATTAAGGAATTAAAGTATGAATTGGAAAAACAAGCTTGCAAAGTTAGTATTAATTTTGATTCTTTTAGGAAGTTTTGCAGTTAGGCTTTATAAAATTAATAACCCCGTGGCTGATTGGCATTCGTGGCGGCAAGCAGATACGGCAGCCGTAGCTCGGAATTTTGTAAAATTTGGTTTTACACCTTTGTATCCTCGCTATGACGATCTTTCGAACGTTCAATCGGGCAAGGATAACCCACAAGGATGGCGGATGGTGGAATTTCCTCTTTATCAAACCATAGGTTTTATGCTTTATCACCTTTATCCAAAACTCTCCATAGAAATCCATCTTCGCCTAGTTAGTATTTTTTTCTCTTTGCTCTCAATGATATTTCTTTATGGTTTAGTAAAAAAATACGATGGGGAACTAAGTGCTCTTTTGACAGCCGGGTTTTTTGGCCTTCTGCCATATTCGATTTATTACAGCCGTGCCATATTGCCCGAGATGACGGCGGTAGGTCTGGTTCTGGGAGCGATTTTTGCTCTAGATACTGCTGAAGATAGTATTAAGGTATCAAGGTATAAAGGTATTAAAGTTTGGTACATAATCTCGGCAGTATTGGCCGCCGCGGCGCTTTTGGTAAAACCGACGGCTGGCTTTCTTCTGTTGCCGATTGTTTATCTCTTGGTCAAAGAAAAAAAACTCAAAGTTTTATTTGATCCTTCGTTTTATCTTTATGGCTTGAGTGCTTTACTGCCACTCGTTTTATGGCGCTATTGGATTAGGCAGTTTCCGGAAGGTATACCCGCTTATACCTGGCTGTTAAATGGCGGCAACATCAGATTTACCGGCGCTTTTTTTCGCTGGATCATTGCCGAAAGACTGGGGAAATTGATACTTGGCTACACCGGCATGTTTTTGTTGTTTTTAGGCCTGGTAACAAGCAACGCGCGCAAAAGTTTTGTTTTTGGTTTTCTCCTTTTAGGCACGATTCTTTATGTAACTGTTTTTGCCAGAGGCAACGTCCAGCACGATTATTATCAAATCCTGCTCCTTCCCATAATCGCCATTTATGTAGGCAGAGGAGCCTTCGGTCTTTTAAGTGGTAAATTGAAAGTTAATAAAATTGCGGGTTTTACCGTAGCGGCCGTTACGCTTCTTAGTATGCTGGCCTTTTCCTGGTATGAAGTCAGAGGTTATTATTGGATTAACCATCCGGAAATCGTGGAAGCGGGAAAAAGGGTGGACGCGCTGGTGCCAAAAGATGCCAAAGTTATTGCACCCTACGTTGGCGATACGGCCTTTTTATATCAAACCAACCGTCAGGGCTGGCCGGTGGTGGAAAAACCCATACCCGAGATGGTAAAAATGGGGGCAGATTATTTGGTCATCGTCAATCCAGATAAAGATGCCATGAACCTTGATAAAATGTTTAAAATACTCGAAAAAGCGGAAAAATATATTATTTTTGACTTAAAAAATCCCTCATGAAAATATTGATTTTATCGTCATTTTTCCCCTACCCGCTTTTTTCCGGCGGCCAAGTCCGACTGTATAATATCTTAAGAAATTTGGGTAAAAAACATGAAATTACTCTAGTTTGCGAGATTCGAAAAAAAGATGATTTAAAAAATATAATTCAAATCAGCAAATACTGTAAAAAAATAAAAACTGTGGTTAGGAGTAGACAATGGTCTTTAAAAAATATCCTAAGAACTGGTTTTTCCTTATACCCAGTCCTCTTGACC
>CAYJSC010000102.1:0-3615 GCA_964372475.1 uncultured Gammaproteobacteria bacterium
CCATGTTCCAAGCGGCCTAGTCGCTTCGGTCCAGTCCGAACGGTCTCAATCGCAAAACCGGCAAAAAGCGATGCGGATTCTGGAATCAAAACTGGTCAAGAAAATGGAAGAAGCCAAAGTCAAAGAAATTTCCCAGTTAAAGCCCCAACTGGCGAGCGGCATCGAATGGGGCAACCAGATTCGTTCTTATGTCATGAATCCTTACAAGATGGTCAAAGACCACCGGACCGGAATCGAAACGAACCAGATTGACGATGTTTTGGAAGGAAATTTAGATAAATTTATTGACTAAGGGCTAACGACTAAAGACTAAAGCTTTAGACCTTAGACCTTAGACTTTAGACAGATTGATTATCTTCGACAAAGTAATAAAAGAATACAACGGGAATCATAATTCCTATAAAGCGCTTGACGACGTTAATCTTGAAATCAAAGACGGTGAATTTGTTTCCATTATCGGGCCGTCGGGCGCGGGTAAATCCACTTTGATGAAGATGTTGATTCGGGAAGAGGCGCCGAGTTTCGGCAATGTCTTCGTTGATGATATAAATGTAGCCCAGCTTGAGGATTACGAAGTCCCGGTTTTGAGGCGGAAAATCGGGACGATTTTTCAGGATTTTAAACTGCTTTCAAATAAAACCGCCTGGGAGAACGTGGCTTTCGCCATGGAAGTAATCGGGGCCGAAGAAGATCAAATTGAAAGCGACGTATCCAAGGTTTTACGGATTGTCGGAATGGAAGACAGGGCTGGTAATTTTCCGCATCAGCTTTCAGGCGGCGAGAAGCAGAGAATCGCCATTGCTCGGGCTCTGGTTCATCGGCCAAAGATACTACTGGCTGATGAGCCGACCGGCAATCTGGATTTATTAAACACTTACGATGTTATAAAATTATTGATGAAGATAAATGAATTCGGCACGACCGTGGTTCTGGCTTCGCATGACCGGGAAGTGGTCAATGCCGTGGGCCAGCGGGTCATCACCATGGACAAGGGAAAAATCGTCAAAGACCAGAAGCAGGGGAAGTACAGTATTTGAATTTCAAATCCCAATTTTCAATTTTCAATGAATTTCCAATTTTTAAAATTTAAAACATTTAAACATTCAATTAAAATTTAAAATTTGAGTTTTAAAATTTGTCGGTTATACTTATGTTATGGAAGAAAAATTACAAAGTCAAAAGGAGGGCCCTTTTTTATTTCTTTGGGAAATCCTAAAAATAGCAATCCTGGCCCTAATCATAATCCTGCCGATACGATACTTCATCGCCCAGCCGTTTTTCGTAAAGGGCGCTTCAATGGAACCGTCTTTCGAGGACGGCGACTATCTTATCATAGACGAAATAAGCTACCGGTTTGCAAAACCGGGGCGGGGCGAAGTGGTTGTTTTTCGCTTCCCGGAAGATCCTAAACAGTTCTTCATCAAAAGGATCATCGGACTGCCGGACGAAACCATTGAAATAAAAAATGACCAAGTCAGGATCTTTAACGCGGAAAATCAGACTGGAATCAGTTTAGATGAGTCCGGCTATCTTGACCCCGGCCAGATTACCGAAGGCGAACTAAGAATCAAACTGGATGGAAACGAATATTTTGTCTTGGGCGACAACCGGTTTCACAGTTCCGATTCACGACGCTGGGGGCCGCTTAATGAATCATTCATCACCGGAAAAACCTTTATCCGCGCCTGGCCGTTTAATAAGGCAAGATATTTTACTCCGGTTCTCTATCCTTCTCTCCAGTCCAACTGACAAAAAAAACAAAAAGTCCCGCCCAGTAGCGGAACTTTTTGAAGAAGAGATTACATCCTCCTCTTTTTTGCTTTCTTTTTCTTAGCCATTTATCTACGAAGGAAAATTCTTTCCGTCGTTTTATTTTATGGCAGACGACCACTCTGCCATTTAATTTTTAGGAACCGCTTTTTATTTCCTAAAATTTTTCTTTGATAACTTTAATAAAATTATACCAACGAAAAAAACTTTTTAGAATAAAAATCTGTGGATAACTTTGTAATTTAAATTTTTTATTTTTTATTTTTCTTCCACTGGGTGAAATTTAAAATTTTTCTTTCAAATGGATCGGCTTTCCGCAAACTGGAAATCATTTTTCTATTCAAAACTTTTTTATGAGGGGCTTTATCAATGAATTCGGCAATGTAATCAAGTTTTTTTTCAGAAGTCATCCAGTCAAACCTATCAAATCTGGACAAATTGACCGGTTCAGAATAGCTTCTTAACGTTTTCCGACCGTCCTTCAGAAAGTATTCGCTGAAAAAAGACATAACCAATTCTCTGATACTTTTATAGACCGGGTCTCTGAATCTTAAAACGGCGTGGTTCGTTTTACCGATGGCGCCCCAGTGGCCGCTGGACCTGAAAACGGCAATAACATGATCATCGTCTCCGTGAATCGTCTTTAAATCCACTACCAGAGGCGGATGGCCGTGAAAACGCAAAATCGCGGCGGCTAAAAGCGCCCCTTCAAAACAATGGGCTTTCCTCTTTTCCAGAACTTTTTTCGGCGACAGATTTGTGTCTCCGAAATTCGCCCTGAGCGTCTCCAAAAAATCCTGGACCTTGGCAGGAGTATTAAGTTTTTCCAGCAAAGATAATTGTCCTCCAGTGAAAGAAGAAAAACCTTTTGCGGCGGCGGGATTATTTGATTTCGTAAATAAGAGTGACATTCACAACGATTTCTTGGAAGCCGGGCTCAATGGAAGGTCCGGCGCTGCCCAGACCTTCAAGCGCGAAAGGGACCGGGTATGGCGAAAAGAATCCTTCCTGAATTGAAATCAGTTTGCCGAGTCGGAAACCGCCGGCTTTGGCTATTGATTTTGCTTTTTCTCTGGCTTGTTTGATCGCCTCTTCCCGGACTTCATTTTGCAGCGCGACCGGATCATCAATAGTAAAATTCGGCCCGGAAACGGTGTTAGCCCCCTGCTCCACCACACCGCTGATTATGCCGCCGGTTTTGTCTAAATCTCGAACTTTAACCGAAACGCTCTGACTGATGCTGTAGCCGATTATTTCTGACGGCGGACAAGGCCTGAATTCAAGACCAAGCGGCACAGACGGACAACTGAAATACTGATAGCGGGGAGAAATGTTATAATACTCGGTCTTTATGTCTTTTTGGTCTATCCCCTGCTCTTTCAAATATGAAATAATGCGGTTTATTTTTTCAGTGTTTTGTTTTTGCAATTCGGCCAGATTTTTACCTCCTTCAGTTAAAACACCAATGCTAAGCTGGGCGATGTCAGGCACGGCCACAACTTTTCCTTCGCCCGAAACCGTAAAACTGCGTTCAGGCACCACCGAACGCGAATAAGCGCTGACATACCAAAAGACCGCGATTATAAAAAGGAGCAAAAGAATTATTTTCGATTCTCTAAACCAAAAACTATGATAACTTTTTATGTCTTTATCCATTATTTAATAATAAATTATCGGCTTATTTTTTTCCAGAGCCAGACAGCCGCCAAAACTCCGACAATCAGCCAGACAATGGCGTTCAGCCCCAAAATGAAACCCCAAAATCCCATCCAGCCAGAACTCATCATGCCATAATCCCAAAAATTTCCCATCATAATTTCTTCTTCCTTAATAATACCGCGTTAA
>CAYJSC010000103.1:0-3550 GCA_964372475.1 uncultured Gammaproteobacteria bacterium
CTAATAGCCACTTGCCATTAGTTAATTGGCCTACTTTTTTAGTTGTTAAAGAGCAATGTTTGATTATTAGTCAATGGTCTTTTGCAATTAGAGTTAAAAATCTAATAACCAAAGACCAATCACTAAAGAATAATTTTGTGGACCCGAGGGGAGTCGAACCCCTTACCTCTTCGTTGCAAACGAAGCGTTCAACCAACTAAACTTCGGGCCCGGTTGCTCCTCAATGTCCTTCACCCGAACAAATTTTTCGATTAAATTTTTCACAAGTCTTAAAAGACAGGGAAAAATTTGAACGGGTAAAACTAAAAATCCCCGCCTACTGGCGGGGCAAGATAAAAACTACAAGTAACTTTTTACGAATACAAAATAGCCCGTTCTGGGTTAAAAGTTAGATATGGTGTAGTTCTTTTCATTATGAAATTTTATCTCGCCTTCCTTTTTAAGGCAAAGATTAATATAGCTTATGACAGTGATGTTGTCAAGCAAGCAATTGCTTTATTTTTTTTGTTCCTTTTTTACCAAATCGTATTTTTTTGTCACTGTGCGACTTAGTGCTTGACAAATCGTGCGGTTAGTGATAGGCTAAATTATTATGAACAGGAATACGATTAGTATTGATGATATTTCCAAGCATCTTTTGACGATGACGGAATTGCGGAGACGACCCGGAGAAATATTCCGCCGGCTCTCCGAGGTGGGCACTTATTTTTTATCAAAGGACGGACGATTAATTGCCAAAATTATTCCATTACAAAATAGCTTAAGTGTTGCGGCCAACAAAAAGGCGTCTGTTACAAAACTTTATAGCCTGGCGGGAGGATTTAGGTCTAAGAAATCTCTTTCTCCTTCAAAGTTAAACAAACTTTACGATCAACAATATGGGGAAATGTTACCTTGATAGTAATGTTCTTGTCTATTTCAAGGACGAAGCTGCGCCGCAATATACTCAAGCTGGACAAAAATTGGCCTTGCTTTTGGAAAAAGATTGTCAGTTTTTTGTTTCTCCCCTCGTTTTGGATGAGTTTTTGCATGGAGCAAGAAGAACTTTTTTAAAAGATTCGGTCGACTTATATACTCCTCTTGCCCGCGCGCTTGAAAGTATTTTAGATATTCCTTCCTTAACCATTGTTAATCCTCCGACAGATATTTTTGCCCAAAAACAGGTGGTATCTTTAATGAAAAAGTATTCTCTTCGTCCCCGTGACGCCTATCATCTTTTAATTATGCAGACAAATGACATTGAAAGTTTTGTCACGTTTGACACCGATTTCCGCCGGGTTTTTTCAGCCAAGGTATTAAAGAGAATATAACCCGTTAATTCTTTAACCCGTTAACAATTTATTTTATAACCACCTTATCTGCTTAACATAACTCGTTACTGGTATCAATTTTCCGTTTTTGTCCTTATAGGCCAAATAAAGCGAAACGTTAAAAAGCCCGCCTTGCCGGTTGTTATAATCTTTTACCGCCCACGCCGCCTGTTTGGAAATAGTTTGCCCAGGCAAAATATCCTGCGAAATGTCTTTAATGACGCGGCCCGAATTCAAAGCCTGCTCCAGCGGTCCGGCAAAATTTAAAGATAAAGTAAAATTTTTCGCCGGTAGAGTCTGTTTGCTCTGATTAATAAAAATATAATTCAGGGTTAACAGGTCGCCGTCAGCGACTAAATCGCGGTCAAAGTTTAGATTTAAATATAACTTATCGGCCAGATCGTTAAGATTAATCTCTATCTTATCGGTGGTGGTTTCTGTAGTTACGCTGTTAGTATTTTTTGCCGGTTTGGAAAATTGCAAAAGAAAAAAGAGGGCAAAATCCAAGACCAAAAAAACGGCGATTAAAATATAGAGAGCTTTCTTATTTTTCTTGAGCAGTTTTGGAAACATATTATTAATTACTATTTACTAACTACATTAACACCAAACACTTTTCTCGTTCTGATTAAATAGCGGCTTAAATTCTTATCCATGTCGATAAATTCGTCTGCTTCTTCGATTAATTTGCCCGAGGCGCTTTTACTAAAAGCCATGACTTCTACCCGGCAGCCGGAATGGGCTCTTAAATACTGCACTAACGGCAAAAAGTCTCCGTCGCCTGTTACCAAAACAACCACGTCTAGCTTGGGTGAAAGTGTAATGGCATCAATGGCAATCCCCACATCCCAATCGCCTTTTTTTGCTCCTCCGGCAAAAATTTGCAGGTCTTTGCTTTTTAGTTCGAAACCTGATAAACGCAGGGCTTCAAAAAAATTATTTTCTTCGGCAACGTCTGCTTTAACAACATAGGCAAAAGCGCGGATGAGCTGCCTTTGCGCCACACCGGTTTTTAAAAGTTCGGCAAAATTAACTTTGCTTTGATAAAGATTTTTAGCACTATGGTAGAGATTAGACACGTCGACAAAAATGCCGACCCTTTGATTAATATTTTTCATAATCTCTTATTTCATTTTCGCCAAAACTCTTCCCACCGCCACTATAAAAGCCGCAACCCGCAGGGTTACCTTGTGTTTTTCTTTGGTTTTCCAGACGTCATCAACGGCGCGGTCCATGACTTTTTTTAATTTATTGTTAACGCTTTTTAAATCCCATTTCTCATTTTTTCTATTTTGCAGCCATTCAAAATACGAAACCGTTACTCCTCCCGTGTTAGCTAAAATGTCAGGAACAACGACAATCCTTTTTTGGTGTAAAATTTCATCGGCTTCCGGCGTCGTTGGCCCATTAGCCATTTCCAAAACCACCTTCGCGGAAATCTTTCCGGCATTTTCCTTGGTGATTTGATTTTCCAAAGCCGACGGAATCAAAACGTCAACCGGAAGCTCTAAAAGTTCTTCGTTAGTAACGGTCTTGCCGTAAGACAAATCACATACTCCTCCGCGGCAATAGCATCCTCCGAGCATTCCCTTTTTCTTCTTGCATTCCATGGTTGCTTCCACGCCTAATCCCTCTTTTACATATACTCCGCCCTTACTATCAGAAACCGCGACGATCTTAAATCCATTTTCCGACAAAAGTTTGGCGATAAAATAGCCCACGTTCCCAAAACCCTGAACGGCAACAGTTAACCCGCTGTCATTGCGAGCGATCCGGCGAAAGCCGGAGAGCGAAGTCACCGCAAACGCGGGATCCCGCTGAGGCGGGACAATCTCTAAATTATCAGATTGCTTCGTCGGCAAGTCTGACTTCCCTCCTCGCAATGACAACTGCAATTTATTTAAAACTGCCAGAAGAACAAACATTCCGCCCATTCCTGTAGCTTCCGTTCTTCCCTGGCTTCCCCCAATATCTACTGGTTTTCCCGTAATCGTTGCCAAAACCTCCGGCCCCTCAGTTTTGCTCGTAATTTTTAAATTGCTTAATTCCTTAATTCTTGAATTCTTTAATTCTTTAATTCTTAATTGTTTGTACTCATCCACCATCCACGCCATAATTTTAGGATTGGTATTTACATCGGGTGCCGGAACGTCAATGAGCGGCCCAATATCGTGCCAAATTGCCCTGATATACCCCCGGCTTAATCTTTCGAGCTCTCCCTCTGATAGGGTTTTGGGGTC
>CAYJSC010000104.1:0-3527 GCA_964372475.1 uncultured Gammaproteobacteria bacterium
TCTTGGCCCAAAAATTTGTCTTTTTCCATTTTCCCATTTTTGACAGAATTTAGCAAATTTTTTTTGGAGTTTAGAAAAGTCGAGAAATTTTTTGAGAAATTTTGAGATAATTTTATTAAATTTTAAAGCTTTTAGAATATTACTCTAAGATACTACAGGTTTTCAATATAATTATTGTAAACATTATGAATATTATAATTGTTAGGATATAAGATTTTTCTACAGGCTTTCTTAGTCGAAATTAACTCTCTCCAAAACTCGGTTTTTGGATACATTTTGTTTACTATGCTATTTCATTAAATCGTAGGCTAAATATCAGAAAATAGTTTTCATTTCATCAATAAACACGTATAAATTATTTTTTAACTATAAGTTTTATTATTATTGATCGATGTAATGTTATGGGTTCTGTCATCATAAATAAGTTCTAAGCTCCTTGCTAGTTACTACAGGTCTGTTATTTATGACTTTCCTTCTTGTGCAATTCTGCTCTCCACTGCCGTGTTTTGGCCAAAATACTTGGCGGTTTTTTTCCGGCTATAGGGAACGCTGACCGGATGGGCCAGTTTTTCAAAAGTTAGCGCGCAAATTCGCATCCCCGGATAAAGGGCAACTGGCATTTTTCCCGAATTACCAAGTTCCATCACAATCTTTCCGGAAAATCCTGGATCAATAAGCGAGGCCGTCGAGTGAACGACGATACCAAGGCGTCCCAGAGAACTTCTTCCCTCGAGCCTTCCCGCCATATCTGAAGGCAAAGTTACAATTTCAAAAGTTGTGGCGAGAACAAAATCGTTGGGATGAAGCATAAAATATTGGTTTTTCTTTATTTTGTATTCCTTCGTTACTTCATATTTCGCGCCATTTTTGAAAGGATCAATATAGGGATGTTTAGACAGCTCAAAAACGCGAAAAGAATTACCGAGCCTCAAATCAATTGAGCAGGAACCAAGAGCCTCTTTCAAAACAGGCTTGGGAAGAATTTTAATTTGGCCGGAATTTAGGGCTTTTTTGATGTCAGAATCGGTTAATAACATAAAGTTAGTTGGTTAGTTGGTTAGTTGGTTAGTTGGTTAGTTTGAAGGATACGGCTTTTGCAATTTGTTGTCAAATGCGCTAAAATTAAACTTCTCTTTGTCATTGCGAGGACGATTATTAAGGACATCGGACGAAGCAATCTCATTAAACCAGATTGCTTCGCTTCGCTCGCAATGACATTTTTTATGGATCCCCGCTTTCCCTTACAGGGTAAACGCGGGGATGACAAGGAGGAATTCTTTATGCAAAAGTTTGACCAGATCAGAAATGTCGCCATCATCGCCCACGTCGACCACGGAAAAACCACCTTGGTTGACGGGATGTTAAAGCAAACTCACACTTTCAGGGAAAACGAAGAAGAGTTTAATAAAACCACGCTTTTAGATTCGAATGCGCTCGAGCGCGAAAAGGGAATTACTATTCTAGCTAAGAATACCAGCATCTTTTATAAGTCTATCAGAACACATCAAAATATAAAAATCAATATCATTGACACGCCTGGACATGCTGATTTTGGCGGCGAAGTCGAACGCGTTTTAAATATGGCTGATGGTGCTGTCCTGGTCGTCGACAGCGCCGAAGGTCCTCTTCCCCAAACCGCCTTTGTTTTAAAACTGGCGCTTTTCTATAACTTAAAAATCATCCTGATTATTAATAAAATTGATAAAAAACTAGCCCGGCCCAAAGAGGTTTTAAAAGAAACCGACGAATTGTTTCTACGTCTCGCAAAAGATCCTAAGCATTTGGATTTTCATACTATTTACGCTGTCGGCCGCGACGGCAAGGCGTTTTATGAACTACCGGAAAATTACGGTGAACAAACACCTGGCGATTTAACCCCTCTTTTTGAAAGCATTGTCAAGTTAGTTCCCGCCCCGCAAAAAGATGATTCCAGGCCCTTTCAAATGCTTATTTCTACTCTGGATGACGATCCCTATCTGGGGAAATTGGCCATTGGCAAAATTAACGCCGGCACGGTAGTTAAAAACCAAAATTTGGCTTTGGTAGAGCCCGAAACAGGGTTGCACCCTGGACATCGAACATTCAGGGTCGAGAAGCTTTTTGCCAGTGTCGGTTTAAAACGACAGGAAATTGATCAGGCTTTTGCCGGCGATATCGTTGCCATCGCGGGAAAAATGAATCTGTCTATCAACCAAACGCTTTGCGATCCCAGCCATATCGCTCCCCTTGCGGCTATTGAAATTTCCGCACCGACTTTAAAAATTACGATTGGCCCCAACACCTCGCCTTTTGCCGGCCGCGAAGGAAAATTCCAAACCAGCCGCCAAATCTACGAAAGACTTTTAAAAGAAAAAGAAACCAATCTGGGATTAATTATTAACCAGGACCAAAATTCTTCGCGTTTTGAAGTTTCCGGCCGAGGCGAATTGCATTTGGCTGTTTTAATCGAAAATATGCGCCGGGAAGGCTATGAAATGGAAATTTCCAAGCCCCAGGTTATTACTAAAGTGGTCGACGGCCAAACGCTTGAACCATATCTTGAAGTTTATATCGAGATACCAGACGTTTTTATTGGCGCGGTGACGAAAGAGCTCGGAAAACGTAAAGGTGTTTTAAGTGACATGATAGGCCTAGGAACGGGATTTACGAAATTTGTTTATAAGATCTCCGAAAAGAATTTCTTGGGCGCCAGAAACAGCCTTTTGACGGCTTCGCGGGGAACGATTAATCTGTCAACCTTGTTTCTTGATTACGAAAAAGAGAGTCCTGGTTTAGATCGCCTTAGAAACGGCGCGATTATTGCTTCTAATACCGGAAAAGCCCTCGCCTACGGCCTGCAAACCGTTTGCGAAAGAGGCACGCTCTTTATTCCAGCAGGAATTGAGGTTTATGAAGGCATGGTTGTCGGTTTAAACGCTAAAGACAGTGATTTGGAAGTCAATGTCTGCCGCGGTAAAAAACTTACTAATATGCATACCGAAAATTCTGACGAGGCGATTGTTTTAACCCCGCCGGTAGTATTGTCCCTAGAACAGGCGCTTGATTTTATCGCCGAGGATGAGCTTTTGGAAGTGACGCCAAAAAGTTTGCGATTAAGAAAAAAATTTTTAACGCAAGTGGATAGGGTGAGGGCGGAAAGAAGGGAACATAGGTAACTTAAGTGACTTAAGTTACTTAGGTGACTTAAACGAAAGACGCAGTCTTTTCCAGGACGTCAATCGTTTGCAGCGCCGCTTTCTCCCACGAAAAATTTTGCGCTTGTTTTAAACCTTTTTCCCTCATTTCTCCGCTCAATTTTCCATTTTCCGTTATCAATTTAAGTTTGCTCGCGATATCATCAATGTTATAAGGATCGACGTATAATCCCGCATCTCCTGCTACTTCCGGCAGACTGCTGTTATTGCTTACGACCACCGGGCAGCCGCAAGCCATGGCTTCCAAAACCGGCAAACCAAAACCTTCAAATAAGCTTGGCAAACAAAGACAGAGAGCGCCGGAATAAAGTTTTGCTAAATCATCGTCGGATG
>CAYJSC010000105.1:0-3490 GCA_964372475.1 uncultured Gammaproteobacteria bacterium
GTTGGCGGCGGGCAGCATCCACAACCCGGTGATATATCTCTTTCCCACCGAGGTGTTTTATTTCTGGATGAGTTAGCCGAATTTCCCAGACTATCGCTTGAAGTCTTGCGTCAACCGCTCGAAGATGGTGTCATCACCATAAGCCGGGTTAAGGGAACACTTAGTTTTCCGGCGAAATTTACCTTAGTTGCCGCAACCAATCCCTGTCCTTGCGGCTACTATAAGGAAGAAGGAAAACATCGCTGTATTTGTAGCCCCGGACAAATTACGCGTTATCAAAAAAGAATTTCCGGGCCGCTTCTTGACAGAATCGATCTTTATGTCGAAGTACCGCCAGTAGAAGTCGAAAAATTGACCGAAGAACAAGAAATAGTGGAAGATAGTAAAATCGTTAGACAGCGGGTACAAAAAGCTCGAAATCGCCAAAAAGAAAGATTTAAAAACGAGAAACTTATAACTAATTCAGAAATGAAAAACAAACACGTCAAAAAATATTGCCCGCTAAGTAGAGATTGTGTCGATATTTTAAAAAAAGCAGTTTATAACCTGGGACTCTCGGCGCGGGGTTTTCAAAAAGTTATTAAAGTGGCAAGAACGATAGCTGACTTGGCGGGCGAAAAGGATATTAATATTAATCATCTCGGAGAGGCTCTCCAATATCGCCAGAAAGTTGATAGGTAATACTATGTTAGGGTGTGGCTGTAGGTGACGGCTCGTTTGGTTTAATTGGCAAGCTGAAGTTTTTGACTTGTCTGACTTCCGTAATTGTATTATTTTTCTTGTCCCAAAGACCTTTAACTCTGATACGATTACCTTCTACAAGGTCAGAAAAAACTATTGATTGTTCCCGGCGATCAACCAGTCTAGTACTAGAAGAAATCGTTACAGTCTGAGGTCCTCGTTCGACTGAGTTTATTACAAAACTATTTGTTCCAAGCGAACCGATAGTGCCAATAAAAGATCCGTGTCTTTTTTGAATAGATAAGTTTCTAATGACTTTTGCATCAAGAGCAGTTTTTATGTCGTCGGTCCATTTTCCCAAAACATTAATCTCATCGTTTATGCTAAATTCCGCCAAAGTTGATTTACCTTCAAAACGTCTTAATATTTTCGTTTCACTCGTAATATTTACGACAACTGATTTTCCCGTCATTTCTCCTTTTGTTACTGCTAGAGTAACTTGGGAAGTTGAGAGACTAGTGATAGTTCCTATAAGAGTGGCTCTTTTTGATTTAATTTTTTCTTTTATAGTCTCTTTATTTTCCCGTACATTTTCAAGACGTAATCTCGCCGGTCTGGTGGCTTCCGGATATGCGGCCGAAACAGGAAGATAGATAGTTATAAGTGATGTTATAAATAAACTTATTAGAAAAAATCCGGTTTTAAAAAAGTTTTTTTTCATAAATTTACGGTGTTTGCGATTCATAAGTTACCATGATTTCTTTTTCGCTACTATTACCATTGGGATCAATAGCTGTAATTGCGAAATAATTATCGCCTTCTTCCAAGCTAATTTGAGCTGAAAAATCCCCATTGGCATTGGCGGGAATAGTTTTGTCATTAATCGAGACCTCGGCGCTAGCAACAGTTTTGCCGCGAATCATGAGGTTGGGAGACGTAACTGTGGCTTTATCAACCGGTTCAGAAATGGTGAAAAATATTTCGCTAGTATTTTTTTTCTCGAAGGGACTAACAAAAGGAGAAATAGCAGAAGTATTATTCGCTGGTTGGTTATTAACGCTGGAATAACGTTCTTGAGTTTTGTTTTGGCGATAATACATTAAACCAGCACCTATCAATAACAAAAAAATTATGCCACCGATCGCTGGTAAGAAAAATGAGGTATTTTCTTTTTGCATAAGTTTCAAATCTTATTTTAGCGGTAAAGAATTTTTATGTCAACAATACTCTAACGAGTTTGTTGTAAAACTCTTTGCAGTTTGATTTGACAACCCATCTATTGTTTATAAAATATTTACCCCCCGCAAATTTTCGCTCGAGCGTCAGTTTGCGATAAAGGTTTTTTCAGAAAATGCCTACCTGTCCTTGATTTCTTATGCTCTTAAGAGATTTTATCTTATTGGAATGAGGAGTTTTTAATTATGGACCAAACTCTCTAACAATTGAGGAATTTTTGTAATTCCATCTTTTTCTGTAAAATGTCCTGCCTTTTTAATAAGTATGAATTTTGCTCCTAACCTTTTGGCCATTTCTCCAGCAAGAAAAGCTGTTATATATGGGTCATTATCTGAATGAATTACATAAATTTCTTTAACGTTGTTTTTTATTTTAGCGTGGTTAATTTTTGATTGCCATAACTTTTTGTGGCCAGCGGTTAAGTCATCGAAATCCCAGCCAGAAACAAGAATCATTCTTTTATATTTATTTCTCTCGGCCAATCTCATAGCAAGGATTGAACCCAATGAATGTCCAATTACTACAGTATTAGCATCTGGCTTACAGGATTTATCTAAATATTGAAGTATCTTATTCTGGTCCGGAACTTCTTTACGAAGTTCGGCAATATCAGGAAGATTGACAACATAACCTTTTTTCTCTAATTCTTTTTTTAACCACGGATACCAGTTTTTGGAAGAGTCGTTATACCAAGCATGAATAATAAGCGCCGTTTTCATTTAAAACGATAATAATCTTGAGATTTAATTTTGTCAATCATTATATATTTATCGAACGAGCGCGGCCTAACTGGTGAAGGAGTTTATCATAAGGAATAATAATAATCTGGCGAGAATTTAATCCGAACTCTTTTTCAATGGCATGTTGTTGGCCTTTGGGAAAATCCAGAATTACCGAAAAGAGAAAATCATTAATTTTATATAATCCCACGATTCCGTTTTTATAGTCATAATCGGTATAAACCATTTTTACAATATTGACTGTTTTAAAACCTTTATCTTTGAGCCACTGTAAGCCCGCGCCGGTATTTTCTACGGGAATATTATCCTGAAGGGAATATTTTCCCAGTGACTCTTTGAGTATATGAATCTCATTTCTGTCAACATATTTAACAAGCTTTATAACGTCATTACTTTTTTGTTCGGCATAGTAATGAATCGTAATATTTTGTTCCCCTTTTTTCGCGCCAGCCGCTTCAAGCAATTTTTGAATATGAGAAAAAGAGTCTACGCGATACTTAGTTTCCTGGTGTTTCATAAGAACATATGATACCCAAATTACCAAACTACAGGAGCCATTTCTCTGGATTACTTACAAATTTAAATCGCGGCACTATTTTCCCTTTAATTCGTAACTTTCCCTGAAAAATTTTTAATGGTCTAACCCAAAGCTGTCCTTTTTTATTTGGATAAAGACAATAATAAGTGACTAAGTCTTCCAGAGTTTCACTGTGCTTAGCAAGTCCAATAACATGATAATATTTACCTTTATAATGTTTGTATGTTCCAAGTTTCAACCCTATCATACGCTTTTTTCTATTACATTTTTTAGTTTATCCATCCAGTCTGGCTTT
>CAYJSC010000106.1:0-3454 GCA_964372475.1 uncultured Gammaproteobacteria bacterium
GTGTTCGATAGTAATAAAAAGAAAGTTCGGGTTTTAGGAAACGGAAACGTAACGGTAATAAAAGGTAAAGAGACCAAAATATTTCCGGCCGGTTCAGAGTTTTCCTTCGCGGTGGTATATTAGTATTTAAGATGAATAGTCTTTTTCAAACCAAAAAAGCGCTCATTGGCATGGTGCATCTCCTTCCTCTTCCTGGCGCGCCGCTTTTTAGCAATAACTTTTCAGGCATCATCAAGCGAGCAGTCGGAGAAGCTAAAATATTAGAAGCGGCAGGATTTACTGCAGTAATGGTAGAAAACTTTGGCGACGTGCCGTTTGCCAAAGACCAGATTGACGAGCAGACTTTTCAAGCCATGGGTGAGGTTTTGAAAAAAGTAAGAGCCAGTGCCAGCTTGCCGATAGGTGTCAATGTTTTACGAAATGATAGTCTGTCAGCGATGAAGTTAGCACACCAAAACAACTGCCAATTTATAAGAGTTAACGTGTTATCAGGAGCAATGATAACGGACCAAGGAATAGTGGAAGGGAAAGCCTATGAATTGCTAAGGCTTCGAAAACAACTTAACGGTAAGGTTTTAATTTTAGCTGACGTCTTGGTCAAACACGCGGTACCAATGGGAAACGTAGATATAGCGCAAGTTGCTCGCGACACGGCCTATCGTGGACTGGCGGATGCTTTGATAGTAACAGGTGCCGAAACCGGAAAAGAAGCGGATTTAGAAAGACTCAAAATCGTACGCCAGGCCGTACCCGATAGACCATTATTAATAGGAAGCGGCATAAACATTAATAATATTAATAAATACTTGGCTCTTGCCGAGGGCGCGATCGTCGGTACTGGTATTAAAAAAGAGCAAAGGACGACTAATTCGGTCTCTTTAGAAATTGCCACAGAGTTGGTAGAAGCGATTAGAAAGCATGATTGATATTGATCAAATAATCAGCGATTCAGAACAACAATGGCGGCTTCGCAGTGTTAAAAAGAGCGACCTGCGCAAACTAGAGTACGGTCTGATGTATCGGCGCTACCGGAAGTTAATGGAGCTTAGCTTTTTAGATCATCAATACGAAAGAAAAGTTTACTTAGTAGCAGAAATAAAACCCCCCTTCGCCAAGGCTTCGGGGGGCGCAGTCGCCGGTCAAATCATTATCGACTGGCGGGTTTTAAAAGACGAAACCAAATCGGATGGGAAAACCCGTGCCTATCTCTATTCCTTCCGCGTTTTTCCGCCGTATCGAAGTCAAGGGTTAGGAACAGCGATGATTGCTTTTTGCGAAAAATTTTTGAAAAGTAAAAACTTTCTTTATACGACCATTGCCTGTGAAAAGAAAAACCCGGGCGCCTTACGGCTTTATGAAAAATTGGGCTATAAAATCTTTAAAGAAGAAGAAACAGCGTGGGAGTTTTATGACGATAAGGGAGTATTGCGCAAGATTAAAGAGCCGGAGTGGACTTTGGAGAAGAAGCTAACTATTTAGCTATTTGCTTGAGAGCCATTTTTACTTCACCTAAAAACTTCTTAAAGTTTTTGGGCTCGGAGAGCATATCGTATTTTCCCGTATCAAATTCCAAAACGTGTTTTTGTTCGGAGCGTAGTTTTTCTACTAGTTCATTTAAGCGATCGCTTAATTGATAGAGATAGACTTGGTCATAAGCTTTTTCAAAATCACGGCCGCGCAGGGCGATTCTTTCGAGAAGAATTCGGGGTTGGGCCTTTAAGATGACCACTAAATCCTCATCGTCGTCATAAGAACTTTTTTTAATATTCTCGGTCAAATCAAGATAAAACTGCCATTCAGAGGCAGTCATCGTGCCTTGTTTTAAGTGGTTTCGGGCATAAACCCAGCAGCTCATAAGGATCCCGCTATCGACAATAACCGAGCCTTTTTTCAATAGCTCTTTTACGGCGGTTAATTTCTTAAGACGCGCTTTCGTAAAATATAATTCCGTGGCAAAGGACCAGCGCGGGCGGTCGTTAACATAAAGTGGCAAAAAAGGATTTTCTTCAAAAAGATCAGCGTCAACAAGAGGAGCTTTTAATTCTTTGGCCAGAAATTGACTGACGGTGGTTTTTCCCGAGGCGATATTTCCTAAAACGGCAATATGAAAGTTTTTTTTAGTGGACATAAATGCATTATATACCCTGCAAACCAGAGTTTGTAAAGGCCAAATAAAAAGACCAATTTATAGGTCTTGACAAACGACCTATTAATAAGATAAAATAAAATTATGACAGCCGTTTCAATTTCTCAATTAAAAATCAATCCCTCCGAGATTATTAAACAATCGTTTGATTATCCCGTTGCCGTGGAGAAAAGAAATAAGGTTAAAGCCTATCTGGTAGGAAAGGAGCTTTTTGAAAAAATCATTTCCTATCTTGAGGATTATCTTGATAAGAAAACGATTAAAGAAACAGATTTTAGAAAAGGACGAGATTTTGACAAAGTTGCCAGTGAGCTCGGCATATGAAAATAACCATTTCTCCTAAGGGTGAAAAACAACTTAAAAAACTTCCCAAATTTGACCAAATTGCCGTGGCCAAAAAAATACGCTCACTCAAAAATAATTTAGTAGAAACAGAAAAACTTCAGGGATATAAAAATATTTTTCGTGTTAGAGTAGGCCATTATCGCATTGTTTATCAAAAATCATCGGCTCTAATTTATATCATCTTAATCAGCCACCGCAAAGACGTGTATGATCTTCTCAAGTTCTTCGTTTAATGATCTGGCCTTAAAATTTTATCGGGGTCTTGACTACATTAATCGCCAAACGCTGCTTTATAAAAAAATCTGAAGATCGTCATACCAATTCAACCCCTCCCAGCTCTTTTGCTTTTTCATAGTAATCTTTGTCACAGGTTAAAAATTTACCGTTTAAAATAAGAGCGAGAAAATGATACGAGGAGTCATAAACCGTGGTTTGAGTTTGATAGGAGAGCCTAAGGATTTCTAATATATGCGCGGAAGTAAAAGAAAAAAAATTAATGGGAAGGTTTAAATACTTTTCTAATATTGATATAGACTCTTTTTTATCCTTGGTGCTAAATCTTAAGCCATTGCTTACCTCTAAAGTAAGAAAACCAGGGGAATAAATTTTAGTTTTTAAAAGGTTATCTTCTAAAATAGTTCTAAATTTTTCTGAAGCCTTTTTATTTTTATCCAGAAGGCTATTTAGTACAATTGAAGCGTCAATAACAAAAATTTTCATGTTCGACCCTTATGGATAGCGTTAAGAATTTGCTTTCTGCTTATTTTAGGCAAGGTTTTTCGTAAGGCAAAAAATTCTTCGATTGGATCTTTTTTCATTTCTGTTCCGAATAGATCTTTTTCCAAGACATGGGCTACAAAACTGCTTATCTTTCCGGAAGCAGTCCGCGCTATAAGTTTTTGGTAAAGGTAGTTAGGCAGGCTAATCGTTACTCTTTGTGAATTCTTACTCATATTCATAATA
>CAYJSC010000107.1:0-3424 GCA_964372475.1 uncultured Gammaproteobacteria bacterium
AAGCTTCTTTGGAAGAATTAATTTGCGATTTAGAAGATTTCCTTAGACAAAGAAATTCGTCTATCTGGTCAAAAGAAGATCCAAGAATTTTGGAATTCCGCCGACTTGGATTTCATTTAAGTAACCTAAGTAACTTAAGTCACCTAGGTAACTTAAAAGAAAAACTTCTTTTACCAAATAATCCAGAACATGCCGCCAATCTTCTTTTAACTCTTTGTCACCTGGCAACATTTCTTTTAGACAGACAAATAAAAGCCGCCGAGGAAAAATTCATTCACGGTGGTGGTTATTCAGAGAACTTGTTAAAAAAAAGACTTAGTTATAAACTACATAAGTCACCTAGGTAACCTAAGTCACTTAGGTAACTTAGAAACTTTTTTGCCCTTGTAGCTCAACGGATAGAGCAGTCCCGTCCTAAGGGAAAGACTGGAGGTTCGATTCCTCTCAAGGGCGCCACACTGAGCGTGGCTATCGGGACGCTCGGCGCCCCGCTATTTTAAACTCACCGCGTACAAATTGGGAATGTCCCCAGCTGATTTATTGAGGTTGGTTAAAATCACTAAATTGCTCGCATCCGGCCAGGGAAAAACAAAAGAATTAATAAAAGGCCCGGCGTAGAAAACCACATTATTCGTCCCGTCATAATCCATGAGAGAAATCGTGTCTTTTTGGATGCTGACTAAATGCCGCGAAGTTGGAAGCCAAAACATTTGATCTTTGGTATGAATCGGAAAATTCTGGTCTTCTTTGACATCATAAACATAAACTTGGTTATTTTTTAATCCTCTCTCCTGCGGTTGTGAATTTGCGCCAATAAGAGATGGTTTGATAATTTGAGGAATGGTCGCGGAAGCCGTCGCGGTATATAAAACTTTGGTTTCATCTGGAGAAAAGGTTAAAAGGGAAGCCGAGGTGGTCGCTATTTTGACAAAATCTTTGGGCAAACTTAAAAGCTGATCTTGATACTTGGCTTTCTTTTCTTCCTCCCAATTTTTCAAAGTTAAAGAAAACGTCGCGGTAATATCTTTAAGATTAGTATTTAGTGTTTCCGCGGATAATAAATAAGCGTTGGTGACTTTTTCTGGCTTAGGTTTTTTAGGATCACTAAAAACCAAAACGATAATTTCCTTAGAATTGGGAGACCAGATGATTTGAGTTTCCGAAAAGTCCAGATTGACAAAATTGGAGGTAATTTTTTGCGGATCGCGGGAAAAAGATAAAGGTCTTACCGGAAGAGGAAAAACCCAAAGTCCAGCACGATCGATAGCATCATTTGGCAATTTACCCGTACTAACGCTATAAACTATTTTTGTGTTATCAGGGGATAGTTGGGGATTTTGAGCCCCGTTTATGGTTAATGGCTTAAGACTGGGAGTAGAGGGAAAAAGAAAAGCTTCGGTTTTACTCACCACTTCCGCTTCGACGTTAATCTTTTTTTGCCAAGCTAGATAACCGTTTTTTACGATTTTCACATCGTATTCTCCGGGCGGAAGATTAAGAGTATTGTTGGTCGCGGTGGTTAAATGGCCGTTTAAAAAAACCGAAGCCCCATTGGGTTCAGAAGTGGCAACCAAAAGTCCGGTTCCGGTAATTTGTTTCTTTTTAAAATCAACGCGGTAACCTCTGGCGTATGCTATCACAGCGATACTTAATATAACAATAATCGCAATAATCAAGGCTGTGGAGATTTTTTTCATCGTCTTCGAGTATATCATATCAAGGCAAAAATAGTACGTTGTTTCTCGAACTGGTCGTGATATAATCCGAGAATGTTTTCTAAACGCATTGGAATAGATTTGGGTACGGCGAACTCTCTTGTCTATGTAGCCGGCGTAGGCGTGGTTTTAAACGAACCAACGGTCGTGGCCGTAGCCATCGACGATAATCACGTCGTGGCAGTAGGTAATGAAGCCAAGGATATGCTGGGAAGAACTCCCGGAACCATTATGGCGCTTCGTCCGATGAAAGACGGTGTGATCGCGGACTATGTCATGACCGAAGCGATTCTTTCCTATTTTATCACTAAAGTCTGCGGAAAAACTTATCTTTTTAAGCCAGAAGTGATGGTTTGCGTGCCATCAGGAGTAACCCAGGTGGAAAAACGGGCGGTTTTGGATGCGACCCTTTCCGCGGGAGCCAAAGTTGCTTACTTAATTGAAGAACCACTAGCAGCTGCTATTGGAGCCAAAATACCGATTGCCCTGCCGTCTGGCAATATGGTAGTTGACATTGGCGGCGGATCGGCAGAAGCCGCGGTGATTTCTCTAGGCGGGGTGGTCGCGCATCACTCGGTGAGAGTCGGCGGTAACAAAATCGATGAGGCGATCACTTTTTATGTTAAAAAAAGATACAATCTTTTAATCGGCGAAAGAACTTCCGAAGAGGTTAAAATCAAAATTGGCTCAGCCATTAAATTAAATCCGGAGATTAAAATGGACGTCAGAGGCAGAGATAGTATTTCCGGGTTGCCAAGAACGGTCGAAATCACCTCGACGGAAATTACCGAAGCCATTTACAACACCCTTAACGCCATTATCGGATCGGTCAAGGGAGTTTTGGAACAAACACCGCCCGAGCTAGCTTCAGATATAATTGATAAAGGTATTGTGATGGCCGGCGGCACCTCGCTTCTTCGCAATTTAGATAAATTAATGACCAATGTTACCGGCGTGCCCTGCCACATTGCCGAAGACCCGCTTTTATGCACTGTTAAAGGCACGGGGATTGCGATAGAGAATATTGATTTGTATAAGAGGAGTATTACAAAGAAATAATTTTAAATTTTAAATTATCAATTTTAAATCAAGGTCAAATGATTAAATATTTAAATTTTAAAATTTTGATTTCATTTAAAACTTAAAATTTAAAATTACATGCGTATTGCCATCGATGCTTCTCGCGCCTTCGAATCCCTTCGAACCGGCACAGAAAACTATTCTTATCAGTTGATAAAAGCGATTGCTAAAATCGACCGCAAAAATAACTATATTTTATACACTCGAGGCTATTCCGATGTATCATCGGAACGAGGCTGTGGGGAAAATTTTACCCTTAAACCAATTAATTTATCTCGTCTTTGGACCCAAGTAGGGTTGGCAAAAGAAGTTTTTTTTAATACACCCGATGTTCTTTTTGTCCCTGCCCATACTTTGCCTTTAATTCGCCATCCAGCTTTAAAAACCGTCGTCACGATTCACGATTTAGGCTATGAATATCTGCCCCAGTACCACCAATTTCCTCACCAGCTGTATCTTAATAAGTCAACTGAATTTAGCGTCAAACAGGCAACCCATTTAATTGCCGTATCCCAGGCCACCAAAAAAGACCTAATTAATAAATTAAATTGCCCGGAAGAAAAAATTACGGTGGTGTATGAAGGATTTGATAAAGATAAATTTAAAATTAAAAATTTAAAATTTAAAAT
>CAYJSC010000108.1:0-3389 GCA_964372475.1 uncultured Gammaproteobacteria bacterium
CCTTGGAGACAAGCCGAGGTGGCGATCAGGCCTGCGGGATAAATCTCTAGAAGATCCATATCGATTCTGGGCCGGTAATAGTAACCTTCGAGGTGGGCAATGGAGACTAATTTTAGGAGATTTTTATAACCTTCCTCGTTTTTAGCTAGGAGCAAAAGATGATAAGGCTCGACGTCAACCCTGGCTTCTTTGTCCAAATGGCTTCGTTTAGCCACATAGGTTTCAACACCAATGATCGGTTTAATGCCTTCTTCTTTGCATTTCAAATAAAAATGGACGACACCATACATGGCGCCATGGTCCGTAATCGCCAAAGATTTCATACCCAGATCTTTTACCCTAGCGACTAGTTTCGGGATTTTAGCCAGCCCGTCCAAAAGCGAAAATTCCGTGTGGCAATGGAGATGAACAAATTCAGCCATATTATTTTCTATCTGTTAGTTCGGGAAATAGTCCTAAATAACCCCCCTCTTTTATCCTTTTTAACTCCTCATCACGCGACTGTTCTGTAAGATTCCCCAATTTTTCGTGTATTCGAGTTAAACGGTGAATTATTCTTTCCACGGCTTCTGCTCCTCTATGATTATTTTTAATAATTATTACAGCTTGTTCGAACTCCTTAATATTCGTTCGTAATAAACTTGAAATTTCTGGAAGAGAAAGGATAAGTTTTGAATCCTTTAAAAGTTGAGCCTTGACGCCAGCTGTGTTTTTCATCGCCTTAAGAACTTCGTACGGTCTAGCTTTCTGTCTTGAATAACTAGAAGAAATGACTCTCTGTTTGTATTCTGATATTGCTCGTACCACCGAGGCTTCAGAAGAAACGGCAAATACAGCAGTGGAAGAAAAACTGTTTTTACCGTCATCGAAAACTATTGGATCATCGATATCGGGAAGCAGTTTTTTAATCGCCACAACCTCATTCTCGTCATTACAAAAAATCCACACTTCCAATTCGTCTGCAGCATGAGTGGGACGAACCGCTGCTACTGAAATATTGCTATTTGTTAAATTAACAGCGTTATCTATTACCCGAAGAGACTGAGCTGCTGATCTTTTTATAAGAAGATCTCCAACATCCCTACCATACTTCCTGTCTTCATTAAAAGTTTTCAAATTATCTGCATCGACCTGAACGAACATGAGCGGTTTACCAATTCTTATCCAATTGTCTATTTTTTCGACAAGTCTACTTCTTATTACCGAATTCTCGATTATAAGGTTGGTCTTTGAATCCTTCTGAATTCTTAATAATTCCCATGGCCGAAGATTCAACGCTGATCCTATGTGCCATAGATGAGTAAACTTTTCAGGGACAACTAATGATTCTCCTGATTGTGTAATAGCTTCTGTTATTACTGCTACGATTGGTGTTAGAACTACTTCTTCGCCCATATTGCAACTGGGATTGGTGGGATTGGGGACGATACTGAAACATTTTGTCCCAACGCCCAGCTAATTAATAATTATTATTTTCTGTAAAATATTTTTCACTTTTCCACTATCGGCCTTTCCTTTTGTCTCCCTCATCACCTGTCCTATTAAAAACATCATCGCTTGTTCTTTTCCAGCTTGATATTCTGCTACGGCTTTTGAGTTTTTAGAAATTACGGCTTTTACTATTTTTTCCAGCTCTTCGTCTGATATGCTAATCGTTTGAGTTGCAGTTACTATCATTTTTACCAAATCCGCAGGAGTTACTTTCTTCGTATCAACTCTTTTATTAATTATCCAATTAGCAATCATGTTGGGCGTTACCTCCTTAATACTTTTATACTTTAATACCTTAATACTTTCTTCATAATACTCCGCCCCTTCCCGGCTTTCACAGAGTATTATAGCGTCATATTCGCTTAAACCATAGACTTTTATAATTCGAGCAATTTTTTCGTCCGGCAGTTCTCCGATTTGAGATTTGAGATTTGAAATTTGCGATTTACTAAATTGCATCGGCGGAATATCCGGCTCCGGAAAATACCGGTAGTCATTGGCTTCTTCTTTTAATCTCTGAGGAACGGTTACTTTTTTATTCTCGTCAAAACCAACTGTCGTTTTGTTTCCTGCGGCCTTTACTTCCTGATTTTTAGTAAACTCCGTCTGTTGCCTTATCATTTCGTATTCCAACGCTTGTTTGACAAACCGGAAGGAATTAATATTTTTGATTTCAATCAATGGCGTTTCGTAGACTTTCTTATTTTTAGTAATTTTGAGATTTATTGTCGGCTCCAAACGCATCGACCCCTTTTCCATATCCGCGTCTGATATTCCCAAATAGCGGATAATCTGCTGCAGTTTTTTTAAATACAAAATTACATCTTCAGTGCTGGTAAAATCCGGCTCAGTTACGATTTCAACAAGCGGTACGCCTGAACGGTTAAAATCTACCAAACTTACTCTTTCGCCATCGCTAGTGGCATGTGTTAATTTACCAGTATCCTCTTCCATGTGCACGCGATTAAACCTTATTTTTAATTTGTCATTGCGAGCGACCGAAGGGAGCGTGGCAATCTTCTCAGATTGTTTCGTCGCTACGCTCCTCGCAATGACAAGCTGGCCTTCAAAACATAACGGTCTTGTATATTGGCTGATCTGATAACCTTTGGGTAAATCCGGGTAAAAATAATTTTTGCGCTCAAAATACGATTCCTCATTTACTTGGCAATTTAGCGCAAGTCCCAGCAATATACACCACTCAACCGCTTTTTTATTGGGAACGGGTAATGCCCCAGGTAACCCCAGACATACTGGGCAGCAATGAGTATTGGGCTCGTGGCCAAAATAATCCGCACTGCAACCGCAAAACATCTTGGATAATGTCTTTAGCTCAACATGCACCTCCAGGCCGATAATCGGGTTAACGCAATTTTTCATCATATTTATTCCTGCTTCCTTTTCACTCTAATAATACATATATTAAAGTGTATCAGTCCAAGCTTGGCTTTTTCTTATGCCAGTCGGTTGACTGCTGATACATATATCCCAAATTTAGTAAGAAACCTTCGTTAAACATTTTACCGATTATTTGCATTCCGATAGGCAACTTCGCCTTACTAAACCCGCAAGGCAAAGCCAGTGACGGCACTCCAACGGGTGTCTGACAGGTATAAAGATCGGCTAGCATATTCTGGATGGGATTATTTATAAGTTCACCGATTTTTGTGGCTACCATCGGCTCTACTGGCATTAAAATTGCATCACATTCAGTCAAGGCTTTTTGGTATTCTTTTATAAATAAAGTTCTTCCTTGCTGTGCTTTTTTATAATATTCATCATAATATCCTGCAGATAAAGCATAAGTACCGAGCATTATTCTGCGCATTGTTTCTGTCGTAAATTTTTCACGGCCATTACCATATCTTACGCCATCGTAACGTGCCAAATTTGAAGAA
>CAYJSC010000109.1:0-3388 GCA_964372475.1 uncultured Gammaproteobacteria bacterium
TCTTTATTTTTTCCTAAAACCACAGCGATAACCTCGGCTCGCGCTTGTTCGCCCGCTAAGTTAATCTCAAAGGTGGCATTAGTGTTATTGCCTATAAACAACACAAATTGCTTTTCCTCGGCACCCTTAAGAGTAAAACCATAATCCTTATTAAGAGGTACAAAAACGCTTTCCATAGATCAACCCACACTTCCGCTCATTTCGAGTTGAATTAACCGGTTCATTTCCACGGCATATTCCATGGGTAGTTCTTTGACAATTGGTTGAATAAACCCGGAAACGATGAGGTTTTGGGCAACGTCAGGACTAAGACCCCGGCTTTGTAAATAAAACAATTGCTCTTCGCTGATTTTGGAAACAAAAGCTTCGTGGCCAACGTTTGATTCCTGTTCTAAGATTTCCATGGTTGGATAAGTATCGGAACGTGACTTTTCGTCAAGCAGTAAGGCGTCGCATCTAACATTGGCGCGGCTTCCTGTGGCGCCTTTATTGATATGTAATAGTCCCCGGTAGCTCGTACGGCCGCCATTTTTACTTATCGACTTACTAATAATCGTTGAAGATGTTTCTGGGGCGACGTGAATGGCTTTCGCTCCAGCATCGAGGTATTGACCACTGTTTGCAAAAGCCAGAGACAAAACGTTTCCTTTAGCTTTTCTTCCCAAAAGATAGACTGAAGGGTATTTCATGGTTAACTTACTTCCGAGGTTGGCATCGACCCATTCCATGACTCCTTCTTCGTAAACCGCAGCCCTTTTGGTAACGAGATTATAAACGTTTTTGCTCCAGTTCTGAATCGTAGTATAGCGGACGCGGGCGTTTTTTTTGACCACGATCTCGACAACAGCCGAATGCAGGGAGTCAGAAGAATAAATGGGAGCGGTACAATTGTGAACAGCAAATCCACGAATCAGATATGAATTATTTTTTTCCACTTCTAAATTAAAAACAAAACCGGTAAAATCTTTTTTTTCGATTTTTTTAATTGGTACAAAAAAATAATCTTTTGTTTCTCGCACTTCACCTATTTTCTTTTTTAACGTATAAACAATAATATATTGATCACTTCGTTTTATAACTCTTCCTAAAATCTTGTCATAACCGCCTTTCCTAATTTGAATGCTGGCAAAATATCCAAGCTTAGCCAATAATTCTTGCATTTGTCTAGCAAGATTTTCCGAAACGGTTGAAGCACGGCACATAATACTGTTTCCTTTACGGCAAATATTCCCGTCGCCAAGAAAATAATATTTAACAAAATTTTCAACCTGTTCTTTGGGTAAAGACATTACTTCTGCACTAATAATTTTGTTTTTGGCTAATTTTCCACAATGATGAAGACAAAAATCATAGAGTTTTTGATCGTAAACTCTAATTTCCACGCCATGTTTTTTGTGGCTTACTATCTCCATGGGTTTTTTGTCCGTTAAGATTTTTATAAATTTCTTTGCATCATTAATTAATTCCTCTTCTGATTCGTTTAAAGAAATAGAAACAATATATTGTTTTAAAGTCTTATGAAAATAGGCAGATCCTTCTGCCAAATACAAACCTAAGAATTTTAATTGGGCTAGAGAAAAATTGGCCTTGTTTAAAGAAGACTTTATTTTCGGAAAAACCAAGAAATCACCGACGTTTAATTCTGATGCTTTTCTAAAAATAGGTTTGGCATTTAGTATTTTTTGGCTGCTAACTTCTGGTAACCGCTTTTTTCTTGGTTTTCTTGGAATTAAAACTGATGCTCTTTGAAGAGAAAGAAGAGGATGTTCGGGGGTAATAGTAAAGGAATTATAAGACGATATTGGAGTAACTTTATAAAGTTTACCCGTGTATGGTCTGGTCATTATTGCCTTAACTCGATTTTTAACTCCAGTATGGTCAACGACATAATCACCAACCTTCACGCTTTCCACATTTACCCACTTGTCTGCTAAGCTGATTTGTTCACCAGCAGGGAGGCAACCTTCCACATAATGAACAAAACTGCCTTCGTCGGCGATAATTAACGTGCGTTCAAATTGCCCCATGTTGGCCGCATTAATACGAAAATATGCCTGCAGTGGCAAATCGACCTTTACGCCAGGGGGAATATAGATAAAACTGCCTCCAGAGAAAACCGCCGAGTTTAACGCGGCAAATTTATTATCAGCCGAGGGGATAATAGTACCAAAATAGGGTTTAAAAATATCGGGATATTTTTTAAAGGCGGTATCGGGATCGACAAAAATAACTCCCTTTTTAGAAAGGGAAGAAATGATGCTTTTGTAAACCACCTCTGATTCGTATTGCGCGGAAACTCCAGAAAGGTATTTTTTCTCGGCTTCGGGAATGCCGATTTTATCATACGTAGTTTTGATTTCTATAGGTAATTCTTCCCAGGAAAGAGCCTTTTTGGCAGTAGGCTTAATGTAATAATAGATATTACTAAAATCAATATCAGAAAGATCACCGCCCCAACCTGGCAGAGATTTTTTTTGAAAAATAGCATAAGCTTTTAAGCGAAAATCACAAAGCCAGTCTGCTTCTTGCTTTTGACTGGAAATCATTTTTACTACACTTTCGGAAAGTCCACGCGGGGATTTATAGAGATAATTTTCTCGGACGTGAAAGCCGAGATTATATTCGTTAAGATCGTTACCAAGAGTAATAATACTCATATCAAATATATTTTTCGTAACCCGATTTTTCCACCTTTTCGGAAAGACTTTTTGGTCCACTTTTAATGATTTGTCCGAGAATCAGAATATGAACGCGGTGGGGCTTAATGTATTTAAGAAGTCTTTGGTAATGAGTAATAATAATAATTCCCGTATCTTTTTTGGCTAGTTCTTTGATGGTTTTGGCCACAAGTTTCAAAGCATCAATGTCCAAACCGGTATCAATTTCATCAAAAATGGCAAGCTGGGGTTTTAATGCTTGGGCCTGTAAGGCTTCCATCTTTTTCTTTTCCCCTCCCGAGAAGCCATCGTTTAAGGATCTTTTAAGCATTTCCTCAGGAATACGAAGAGACAGGGCGTTTTGACGAAGACGGGAGAGAAAATCGGAAAAAGAGGATAACGGAGAATCTTGACTAGTCGTAGCTAGCCGCAATAAATTTAAGACATTGACGCCCGGGATGGCTAGAGGTTGTTGAAAGGCCACAAACAAACCAAGTTTTGCTCTTTTTTCCGGAGAAAGTTTACGGAGATCTTTTCCGTTTAACAGAATGCGGCTGTTTTTCTTAATAGTATATTTGGGATGTCCGGTGAGAGCCATAGCCAGGCTTGACTTACCGCTGCCGTTTGGCCCCATGATGGCATGAATTTCGCCGGGACGAACGTTTAGATTAATATTTTTTAAGATTGCTTTTTTTTCCAGAGAAACGCTTAAATTGGAAATGGCTAAAAGA
>CAYJSC010000110.1:0-3372 GCA_964372475.1 uncultured Gammaproteobacteria bacterium
TAATCCCGTATAAACGTGGTCTAGCTTGAGACTTTCTACAGCTAGGGGTTTATTCAAATTAAACATTTTATACATAATAGAGTTAACATCAAGCAATCTTTTTGTAGGTAACAGTTCATCGTCAGCCTCCATTACATAATCCGCTGGAACGGAAATAAAGGTTCTATCCAATCCAGATGGTTGAGTAGAAAAAAGAGGATGAAGAGCAAGTCCGAAGGGTAATTCTTCATCGCCAAGATTTTTTACGATGTACTCGACTTTAACAGTATTTCTGCGTAATGTATAAACTAAAGTCAACCTACTAGGAAAGGGAAAGCATCTGAAATATGGTTTCGTTGGTAGCATATCTACATATGTTTCGACACGAATACTATCTTTATTAATCACTGGCTTTTTGTAAAACCAATTTCTATCACGCACTAAACCGTGTATTAGGACGTAATTGCCACGAGGAATTTTCACCTCTTTTAAAGAGTATTGTTTATTTTTAAAGGTATAAATTCTATCTCTAACCCGATTCGGAAGCGGCCACAATACGAAGTTTCCAGTAAAATCGTGCTCTGCTAATACTTTGTCTTCGCAATGAATAAGATCAGTGTTTCCTACCCTAAATCGACATAGGTTACTACCAAACGAAGGAGCAATTTGAATCTCTATGTTTTTTGACTTAGCAACTAAATGTTTGCAATCAAGAATAATTATTTCCCCTAATAAGTGATTTTTTATGACCTTTGCAGAAAATTCGATAAGGGAATTTTTTTTATTTGTCATGTGGTTTGTACCGAAAACTTATTTCTTCGTTGGCTTTTTTATATTTTTCTAGATCTCCTACATCACAAAAATACCCATTATGTTTATACGCAAACATTTTTTTATTGTCAGCTAATACTTTTGGAAAGATATCCTTACCGAAATCGGCAAATTGCTTATATGCCAAATAGGTAAAAATTTCTGGCTCAAAAACATAAAAACTGGCGTTTGACCAGACTTTTTTAGCAGTTACTTTTGTTGGCCGTTCGCTAAAACTAGTTATCTTTTTTTTGTTATTAAATAAAACCAGGCTTTTTGGGTCTGGTTTTTTATTATTATAAACACAGATAGTACCGATACCCTTATTTAGAAAATGGAATCCTAATAATTTCTTGACATCAAGCTCTCGCAAAATATCGCCATATGCAACAATGAAAGTACTTTTAATTTTGTATCTTAATTTAGCAACAGCACCAGCCGTTCCCAATGGCTGATTTTCATTCTCATATCTATAAGAGATTTTGGCGCCGAGGTTTCTACCGTTTTTAAAATATTCTTTTACAAGTTTCGGTTTATAACAGAGTGAGATCACGATATCTGTGATGTCGTTTTTAACCAAAAGGTTGATAATATGCTCTAAAATCGGTTTTCCACCGACTTTTACCATTGGTTTAGGAATTATTTCTGTGATGGGCTTCAGTCTTTCTCCTTTACCTCCGGCAAGAATGACTGCAGTTATTGATTTCCCCATTTTTCTATAAGCTGTTTTAAGCGATGAATAATTAAATGATGAATAACTATATGAAATGATTCCACGTGAGGAGTGAGTGTTTCTTTATTAACTGTAGGTACAACAACACAAACATCCGCCATTTCTTTCATGATGCCTCCGGTATCGCCGGCTAGACCAATTAATTTGGCGCCGCGCTCTTTCGCTAGCTCGAAGGCTTTTGGTATGTTTTGCGACCACTTGCCACCCCTCATTTCTCCCGAACCGCCGTGAACCGAAATAGCGACAACGACATCATTTTTTTTCAGCCAGGGATCCATCTGTTCCGAAAAAATCGAATCAAAACCAAAATCATTGGTCCAGGCGCTTGTTAAAACCATATTATCGGTTAAGCTCATAACTTTAAAACGCTTCTTTCTTTGTTCGTATGAGGCACCCATAACGGTGTATTTAGTCAAATCGGCCGCAAAGTGAGAGGCGGTCGATGCCGAACCGCCGTTGCCCATGATAAAAATTGTCGCCTCCTGCTGCCAGGCGTCAAACATTATATTGATCACTTTATCGATGTCCCTTGTTGGTATTTTCTTAATGATTTTGTTTACTTCCAGAAAATACTGCTTAATGAAACGTTTATTATCCATTATTACTTCTCAAATATTTACAAGTAGCTTGCTTCCTTCAAAATCAAAATGAAATTTTACTTCTTCCAAACCCGCCTTAGTCATAACCTTTATTAATTTTTCCTGGGACGCTTTTTCGCAGTAGAAAGTAAAAAATCCTCCTACTCCCGCACCCATTATTTTTCCTCCCCACGCTCCATTTTTTCTTGCCAATTGGTACCATTTGTCAATTTGCGGCGTGGTCGTAGCCTGTCGTTGTCTTTTAACCTGCCAATGCTTGTCCAATAAGCGTCCGAACGATTTTACATCGCCTTGCTCTAGAGCCTTTTTAATTTCATAAGCGACTTCCTGAATTTGCTGTAAATTTTTTATCGTTTTGGGATCGTTTTTCATGGTTGCCTCTTTTTGTTTAGCTAAAACATACTGCGCACTTCTTGACATTCCGGTATAAAACATCAGTAAATTATTTTGTAGCGAATTAATGGTTTCATAAGATACTTTTAGCGGATAAGTTTTTACCTCGCCTTTTTTATTGATTTCAAAACACATAATGCCGCCGTAGGCAGCAATAAACTCGTCTTGTTTGCCGCTGGCTTCGTGCAAAATATTCATGCTCAGATGACAGGCCTTTTCCGCCAGTTGATGAACCGGTATAACTCGGTGAGTAAGATGTTGAAACGCATTTAATAAGCCAACCGTAAAACTTGCCGACGAACCCATCCCCGAACCGGCTGGTAAGTCCCCTATGGAAACTATTTCCAAACCTCTTTTAGTAGCGAACTTTGGATCAGAAAGTACGGCTTTTACCACGGGATGTTTAATCTGAGAAATTTTTTCTACTTCTTCAATTTGCGAATAAGCGACTCTTATTCCTTTAATGGGGCGATATTTGACTGCCAGATAAACATAATAATCAATTGCCGCGCTGATAAAAAATGATCCGTATTTTTCATAGAAACCTGGCAAATCCGTTCCTCCTCCGGCAATTGGCATCCGTAGTGGCGTCCGCGTGATAATCATAAATCCTCCTTATTTGGCCATATTATATACCATTCTTGCTATCTAATCTTCTTCCAGCTAATATAGACTCATGAAAACCATGCTCATCGGAGCCAATGGCCAACTAGGCTCGGACATCGTCAAAGTGTTTGGCAGAGATTCTTTTTATGAGCTCGTCCCCTTGACTCGATCGGAAATTGATATCACCAAACCCGACTTAATTAAAAGAGCCATAGAAAAATATCATCCCGAAATGATTATTTCAACCGCGGC
>CAYJSC010000111.1:0-3369 GCA_964372475.1 uncultured Gammaproteobacteria bacterium
AAAGATTACCCTGCCGCCCAGACTTTTTTTGTCTACGGCGGAAAAAGAAAAATGAGAGAGGGAAATATTGATATCATACCGCTCACGCAACTATTAATAAATTTGCATGAAATACTTTAAGGTCGATATCCTTGACTACAATATCCTGGTGGGGAATTTTGGGAAATGATAACTGGTTTTAACTGACAATATCAATTGACAAACTGTTTCTTAAATAGTAGACTATTTCTACTAATATGAAAACAGCACAACTGGACAGACTCGTCAATCTTCTTGTTTTTACTAAAGAAACTCTGCGGCAGCTGGAAGAAAATAATGATCGGCTGGATTTTAATATCAAATATTGGCAAAAAATTGGGAAAATTATTACTCTTAAGAAAGGCTTCTATCTCCTGAAAGAAAAATGGGACAGAGAAACCGATAAAGACAATTACCGCCAATATATAGCCAATCAGCTCTAACAGCCCTCAGATCTTTCCGGCGAATATGTTATGAATAAATTCGGACTGCTGACAGAGGCAGTATTTGGCATAACCAGTATAACGACAAAAACAACCAAGACTTTCGTAAATGCTTTAGGCAATTTTAATTATTATTCCATTTCGCCGGCGCTTTTTTTAGGGTATGAAGTCAAAAAAAACGGTTCTTTCCCCATCGCTGTTGCCAAAAAAAGTAAGGCCGTGTTTGATTTTCTTTATCTGCGCTTTATAAAAAATACTCCCATCAATAAAAAAACCATTGAAGAACTGCGCATTAATTGGGAGACTATCACTGGTGGGGAATTTAAGGAAATAAAAAATTATGCCAGTAAAACTAAAAGCGTCCGCCTAAACCAAGTTATCAATTTAATAAGCAATACCTATGCTTCTTGAAGAATTACTAAAACCAACCATCGCCGAAAAAAAACAACTGGGAGTTCCCAAAACAGTGATATTGAATTATCTTAAAGAGTATATCCAATATTTAGTTTTAGGCCTTATTTACAATCATCCTGAATTCAAAAAGCTTGTTTTTAAAGGCGGTTCTTGTTTAAGGGTCTGTTATAACCTACCCAGGCTTTCTGAGGATTTAGACTTTGATTACCAAAAAAAACAGTTTCCAGGCGGGCTTTTGCCCTATTTGGAGAAGTATTTATCTTACGAGATTAGAGGTAAATATTTCCCCCCACTGGAGACAAAAATCCAATCAACTATCCGTTTGTATCTAAAGTTTCCCATACTGCACAGCTTAGGATTAGCGGAAAAATCAGAAAGTGATAAACTCTACGTTAAAATAGAGGTAGAAGATACGATCTTGCCGTACGCCAACTTCGCTCTGGTACCGATTTCCCGGCTCGGCTTCAATTTTATGGCTTATCATTATGATCTTTCCACTCTCTTGTCAGGCAAAATTCATGCCCTTTTAAATAGGCTTTGGTTTAAGGGAAAAAGGCAGGAAATTGACATCAAAGGACGGGATTTTTATGATTTGTACTGGTTCTTAGAGAACAAGGTAAAACCTAACTGGCGGTCTTTGAAAAAAATTACTAGCGTTAAAAACGAAGACGAATTAAAAAGCATACTTATGGCAAGAATAAAAAAAATAGTTACTCCGCAGAAACTAAGCTATGACCTGAAAAATTTTCTTCCCGACCCGGTTTTTGTGTCTGATTTTTCTAAAAATTATCTTGAGCTTGTAAAGAAAATAATCGGTGGCTAATTAATACCAGAGTGGATATTTTGACTACAATATCCTGGTGGGGAATTTTGGTCGTTAACGCTTGCGACGGCAAGCATGGTGAGTGACTAGGTCTTGAATTTGAATTATTACTCGTTTATATTGAGAATATGCAACAAAAATTGCTTTTCATTTCTCTCCTATTGGCTTTGGGTCTAGTTACCGCATCGGCAGCGGGAGTGATATTCATACGCCAGCGCATAGAGTCTCCTGCGCCAGTTCTTCCGTCAGCAGAAGATAAGCCGGTTGGAACATCTCCTTCCTACGGCGTAACGCCTACCGCACCATCGTTGCAAGCGGGGAGCGCAATACCAATTCGCGGCACCATCGACTGTCTGCCGCCCAAAAATACTGGAGGCGCACAAAATCTTTCCTGCGGTATTGGTCTCAAAGGCGATGAAGGCAACTATTATGCTTTGGATAATCTGCCGCAGCAGGACCTCGTCAGCGGCAAAGTCATCGGCGGGGCCACCGTGCAGGTCAACGGTACACTTCGCGCGTCACCGGAAAGCAAGTTTGCCATCGCCGGCACCATCACTATTTCTTCCTACACAGTCCTTGCCAAGCCCACACCTCGCGACGATTTATAGCCTCCGTGTTTGCAAATTAGTTTAGTCCGCAGTACGCTGGCACAGAAGATAGATCATTTGACTACAATATCCTGGTGGGGAATTTTGGAAAGGGACAATGAAAAAACTTCTTGTGATATCTCTATTAGCATTTGTGCTTGGTGTTGGCGGTGCGTTCGTTTTTCAATCTCGTTCATCGGTTCCGGTAGTGAAACCACCAAACGTCGTAGAAACGGGAACGGTACCCAGTGGGCAAGGAACCGTTGGTGCACCGACGCCGGACGGGCTTTCAAGTCCCACGCCAGTCTAAGATTATGTTCCTCGGGAAGAGTTATACTGACGGTCCACACCGTTTACTACCAAGATTTATACTTTACGCATCTCTTCCTCTCCTCCTTCTACCTTGCCTACAATTATCAAGCCAACCATCCTGTTACCAACTATCCTGCCTGCTCCAACATCACGGCCGGAAACAAAAAAACCGGCGACTCGTAATCTGTTCATCAACTTTTTTCTTCGTTTTTTTGGACGATAAATTGACGTTGTCTAAAACTCTTGATTTTGAATTCATAATTTTAAATTTTTTAATTCTTCTGGCTTATCTATCAAAAAATCCTGCTTCTGTTTCTTTAAAATCTCTTTACTATTAAATCCCCATGTTGCGGAAATGATCTTTATTCCGACCTTCTTTGTAGCTTCAATATCGCGCGTCTCGTCGCCGATATAGATCGCATCTTCCCGTTTAATATTTTCTTTCTTTAAAATCTTCCGAAGTGCCCCCGCCTTTCCCATAAGAAACGGGTTAGATTCCGTGTAAATAAAATCAAAAAAACTCATATTGTTTTTGCGTAAAAACTCCTCGACGTTTTCTTTGAGATTTGAGGTTAGAATACCGAGACGATATCCTTTTTTCTGCAAAAAAAGAAGCGCTCCCTTAATGCCCGGAAAAGGCTTGAGTTGTCTTATTTCTTTTCCCAGCTCTTTTTTACCTTTATAGATGATAAACGGAAGTTTGAAGACAGAAATATTAAATTTCTTTAAAGACTTAAAAATCTCGCGGTGCGTTTTATTTCTAAATTCCGCA
>CAYJSC010000112.1:0-3358 GCA_964372475.1 uncultured Gammaproteobacteria bacterium
CAACTGTCGAGGTCAAATCAAAAAATGATGCTGCGAAAAAAATCTTTCCCCTTCCCAACACTCCAGAAATAGTTACTTCCCAAAATTATCTTGAGAAGATAGCGGATGTTTTAAAAGGTAAGTAACAACCTTGTGGTGAGCGTACCTGTACTGAGCGAAGTCGAAGTAGTTGAACCATCGAAGGGCTATTTTTTTCGCGCGCGATTTTTAAAAACTCTGATGTTAAAAAACTAACAAGTATAAAATAAAAGAGACGAAATATAAAACAAAAAACAGACAGGATAGTTTAAGAAACAGTTGAATGCTTTCCTTTACAGACTTTGGTTCTGACTTTCCTTTGGCCATAAAATAATACGATTGTGTATATCTCAACACTAAATCCGTTTTTGTTATTTTATTGATACCCGCCACTGATAAGAAAGTAAATGCTAATGTAAGAAGGCCAATGGGTATGATCAGGTCATTTATTGGTATTTTTTTAATATGCTGAAATAGAAAATCTGTAATAAACAAGCTAGAACCAAAAGAAAGAAATATTGAAACTATTTGGAGTATGGCAACAAAAATAAGTTTTGGTATACCCAGCATCAAAAATTTTAAGATGGAAATCAATTTATTTATCATATCTTATGGTCTTAAAATAACTCCAACTGCCCTGCCTTAAAAAATTTCTTCGTATAAGCGCTTTAACCATGGCATTCCGTCAACGGCATAATCTTTAAACCAAAAGTTAAAACCGTCCTCAAGGAGCTTTTTAATTCTCGGGTCTTTAGGGTCGGTTGATAAAACCTCCTGAAAGGCAACTTTAGTCTTTGAATAAAACTGGTCACCAGGGTCTGCTTTATGCCTGTCCAGCACCTGTTTGAGTTGAGCAATCATCTTTTTTTGTTCAGGAGTATGACCGGATTCCACAAAATATGCTCCAATATATGAGGATATAAATTCAAACGCACCCTTTTGGTAATATTCATTTTCGTAATATTCATTTCTGGTTTTATAACTAGGTTTATTATCGGTTTTTCTACCGATAAACCTACTTAATAAATTGAGTATTTTCAGTGATATCATGGCGATTAATAACGCTTATATTTTCTATTGCCCCAAAATTACAGCAATTATTTTCCCTTCGTCGCGATCCACAAAAACCCAGGCGTCGCCACCTAAAGTTTTTTCACCTTTCGGTGCAAAATATATTGCCCAATAATCCTTTTTATTCAAATTGAGATTTTTAATCGAATTTTCATTTAAGACCGAGGGACTACTGGAAACATATTCTTTCCACCCCCCATTTTCATCGTCAGATGTAATATTAACTTGGCCGACAGGATATTTAGGATTGCGCTTCTTTAATTCTACTTTTGCCAGTTCAATTGCTGTATCAAGATTAATTTTGTCAGGGGCCACTGAAAACAATTTTACCATGATAAATAGTATTACAAAAATAAAAGAAATAAATAACAGAAACGCAACCGTTTTTCTATTTATTTGAGTTTTCGCTTTCATAGGTTTTTAACTCTTTGTTCTGGTGTAATTTTATATAAATTCTTAATAAAATTCGTTCCCGCGTAGCCAGCCAAAATGTAAGTCAAATATTTTTCCATAATCTTGCTTCTATTATACATTTTTCTAAGGATTTTGAGTAGGCCAATCGCTATTATTTTTCTTTTTATAAATTTGTGTGGCGTAGCGAACAGGTAAAATTTTTTCTTCCTTTTTTTCCGGCGGCGGTTGGCGGACATGAATTTTCCCCTTTGGTAAGATTTGAGCCTAGACGATCTTCAAAATAGGAGTAATACGACCATTTTAATCTCGCTTCCCTCTACATAAAAAATACTTAATAAAATAATCCCTTGGCTATTATAGGCCAGATGGGGTATCGGCGGTTTTATCGCCGCCTAACGGTGGAGTACTGAATCTGCTTTCGTAAGCATACTGGTAAATATATTGCATTATTTTCGTAATCACTTCGAGTCGTTTTTCTGATGGGAGACCTAATTGATCTGAGGAAATTTTACGATCTATGAATTCTGTGAGAAAATTTCTAATTATATTTAAAACATCTGCATTATGTTCCTGATCATTTTTAAATTGGGCTCTCAATTTTTTGTCATTGATCAAAGTGCTGATATGTAGTTCCTGGGAATCAAAAAATGCTTTTATTAATGCTGGGGAAGGAGTCTTAGCTGGCGCCTCTAACATCATAACACCAAAAGATAAATCATCGGTATGGGGTCCGCCACGTTCTGCATGTATATACATTTTCATTTCTTCGGCTTTCCTCATATATTCTGTTGATGTAAGAACATCAGGACTTATAACAGGATTAAAACTGATGTCGTTTCCTGTTTGAAAATGCAACATGTATGGCAATAATGTATAAAATGGCAGGAGTTTTGCTACAGGCATACCGTCAGATGTAATAATGACGCAAATAACGTCATCATCTACGGGATATAGTAACTTTTTTCTAAATTCCAATCCTGAATGATGGGCAAGTAAAGGTGGAGAATCTGTTAGTATTAGGCTATGTGTACCGTATTTCCCCGGATAGTCTGGCTTTTTTTGATATGTTCTGCGAATCCATTCACTCGCGAATCCTGGGTCAAATTTTTTTATCGCCCCCGTCCAACTATCAAGAAACGATTGGCCTTCCTGGTATACTTGAAGCATACCATCTTTCCTTATCCCAACGGCTTGCACGTCTCCCACAAGCATCAAATGACCGGGAACCGTATGGTTGGGACGGAAATATGCCGCTGCAGTCGCCCTAAGCAACATTTCATTGAGATCGTCGCTTGTTAGTCTGTACTTTCTGATTAATTCGGAAGCGGTGACTAAGACTTCTTCTGTCAGAATCTGATCAAAATTACCAGGCAGAAATTCCGTTCTAGTAATAGTCTTCCTAAGTACTTCTGCTATTGTATCAGCAGCAAACCTATCTGTTTTTGTTATTCCAAATTTATTTTTTGCCAAACGATCTGAAGTCTCATCTGGTGACACTCCGTCAACTATCACCATTGCAGAAGAGCCGATTTTTTTTGTTCTAAAAAAACCACATCACCTGATTTATTGGAACCAGGTTTTGATCTATATGCTACAAACACCTGGTTCTGCTCTGGAGATGCAGTTGTAAATATTGTCCCAAAATCCACGATTAGGTTTTGGCTGCCGTTCTAGTTCTCTACCTATAGAATCCAATTGGTCAATTACTCTTGGATCTACAGGTCTATTCGGTGGAAGAGGACCAATCAGTAATCTATCTAAATTTTGTATTATATGGGGAAGCCCTAAAAATTCTTTTACAAACCGGGAATGTGTTCATCTCTATCATGCGTTTCTATTTCTATCATATTATGAC
>CAYJSC010000113.1:0-3354 GCA_964372475.1 uncultured Gammaproteobacteria bacterium
CGTTTTGTTTTCGATGTGTAAGTTTGCCGCGCTTGGTTAGTTTCACTCTTTTAGCAACACTTTTTCTGGTTTTAAGTTTAGGCATAGTTTGAGTTAAAAAATTAACGAGTTAAAAAGTTAACAGATTAGCGAGTTAAACTAGTTAATTCTTTAATCCGTTAACCCTTTAATTTTATAATGGTGCGACCGTCATCGTCATCTGTCTGCCTTCCATTTTGATCTCACGATCAAGTTTAGCCAGTTCTTTTAGATTATCCAGTACTCTATTTAATAGTTGTCTGCCGAAATCGGTTTTGGTCATTTGCCTACCGGTAAATTTGACCGCAAATTTCACGCGGTGCTTTTCCTTAAGAAAGTGTCTGCCCTTTTTTAGTTGCGTTTCCAAATCGTGCTCGCCGATAAAAGGAGAAAGACGTACCTCTTTTATTTCCCCGGCCTTTTGTTTTTTTCGGCCTTCCTGCTCTTTTTTGGACTCCAGGTATTTAAATTTCTTAAAATCGATCACCCGACAAATAGGAGGTTGGGCTTTGGGAACGATTTCGACTAAATCCACGCCTTCACTGACAGCAATTCTTAGGGCTTCTTCTTTAGTGACAATTCCGGCCTGTTTGCCGTCGGCAGCAATCAAGCGAACAGTTGTTGCCGGGATGAATTGATTAATGCGATAAAACTTTAAAATCCTAGACTCCTTTAAAATATAGTATCATGTAAGGCTATTTACGTCAACCCATTCATGAGTAACAGTGATTTTTCCGCTATTTCCCTTTTGATTTTAGCTGTAAAATCGGAAACGGACATTTGGCCGACGTTTCCCTTATCACGAATTCTAACCGCCACTTTATTTTCCTTTTCCTCAAGGTCGCCGACAATTAGCATATATGGTACTTTTTGATTTTGCGCATCTCTAATTCTGGCTTGCATGGTTTCTGCTCTCTCATCGATTTCTACCCGAATGTTACTTTCCTCTAAGGTTATTTTAATCTCTTTGGAATATTTAAAATGACGGTCGGCAATAGGGATAATTTGAACTTGTACTGGGGCCAACCAGGTCGGAAAAGCACCCGCAAAATTTTCAATTAAAAAACCGATAAATCTTTCATGAGATCCAAGGGGTGCCCGATGAATAATTACCGGTGTTTGTTCCTTTCCCTCGTGATCGACGTATTTGAGTTTAAAGCGATTACCCATATAAAGATCGATTTGGTTAGTTGATGCGGCAAATTCACGTCCAGTTATGGAATGAATAATAAAATCAATTTTGGGGCCATAAAAGGCCGCGTTCCCAATTTGTGTAACCATTTTGATATTGGTTTTAGCAACGGCTTTTTTCATTAAATCTTCTGCTAAATCCCACATTTTTTCATCTCCATGATATTTTTCCTTGTTTTTAGGATCTCTCAGAGCCAACTCTAAGTGATAGTTTTTTATGCCAATAGTTTGGTAATAATATTCATGGAGTTTCATGACGCTTAAAAATTCATCAACTGCTTGTTCTACGGTGCAATAGATATGAGAGTCATTTTGGGTAAAACCGCGAACCCTCATCATGCCAAATAATTCACCAGACGCTTCGTAGCGATAACAAGTACCATATTCTGCAAGTCTTAGTGGAAGTTCTTTATAACTTCTCGGTCGTGATGCATAAATCATGTGATGATGCGGGCAGTTCATGGGTTTAAGATAGTATTCCTCGCCGTCGTCTAATTTCATTGAAGGATACATATCTTTTTTGTAATAAGGAAGATGGCCGGAAGTATAATAAAGCCCTGATTTGGTAATATTTGGTGTTGTTACTCTTTGGTAACCCCATTTCTTTTCTGTTTCCTTGGCCCAGTTTTCAATTTCTTCTTTAATAATATTTCCTTTTGGAAGCCAAAGAACTAAACCGCGACCAACCTCTTCGCTGACCGCAAATAATTCCAGTTCTTGGCCAATTTTGCGATGATCGCGCTTTTGGGCCTCTTCTAAATTTTTTAAGTATTGAGCTAATTCTTCTTTTGTTGGAAAACAGGTGCCATAGATTCTGGTTAGCATTTTATTTTTTTCATTTCCCCGCCAATAAGCGCCGGCTACTTTGAGTAGTTTAAAATTCTGTAACTCAATTGAGGGATCTACGACATGGCCCATTTTGCATAAATCAAGAAAATTACCGGGATTATTGGTTATAAGTTTTTTTCCTTCCTTAGAAAATTCTTCGAGAAGCTCCAGTTTATAAGGGTTATGTTTAAATAGTTTTCTTGCCCCCTCTATCGTAACTTCTTTATATTCGAAATGTTTCCAGGAAGGAAGAAGTCCCCGCATTTTTTTCTCTATTTTAGTAAGATCGGCATCGGAAATTTTGACCTCGCCAAAATCAAAATCCTGGTAAAAACCATTTTCGATGGCAGGTCCGATTGCGTTATGAGTACCTGGCCACAATTCTAGAACGGACTTAGCCAGTAAATGAGCTCCAGTATGTCTTAAATTATTTAAATATTCACTATCGTTTTTAACCTTTTTCATAGTCTCCTTTTAATGATACTAAAAACCTTATTGCCTGTCATCCTCCACCTTCGTCCTTCGGACTTCGGAGGATTTTGGTAAGTAAGCTCTCCTTCGACAAGCTCAGGATCGCTGACTTTCCCATAAAAAAACCACTTTGCTGTCGGATCCCGCTTAGCGGGAGGTTCCATCCAACTTGGTGGTCTTAATTTTCTATTCTTCGCGATAGAAGCGCTTAACTTTAGGAGTGGTAAGTTCCTATGCAAACGTCAAGATTAATTTATTCTATTTAATCAATTTTGTCTTAGTTTGTCAAGCGTCTATTTTGTCCTTGTCCTAGCACCCACCAAAAGGCAATTAAGGTTACGATGCTCGCGGGATTGAACATTAAAACTGCCAGAAGTCCAAAAAGAAGTGTTAAAAGTAAAACGTTTTGCTTTTTGATAAAAGTGGTAAGTGCTGAAGTAATAAGTAAAATCAATATTATTACTCCTACTGCTCCACCTTGGATCCACCAATCCAAAACCAAATTGTGAGCGCTGTCGATGGGTTGGTAACGGATTAAATTATCTTCGCCGAGTTTTTCTGAGGCGATTTTTAGAGGTTTTTCGATGTTGCCAAAACCTGAGCCAAATATCGGATTTATTGTTCCTGCGACAAAAGCCGTTTGCCAAATTTGCTGGCGATTTTCCCATTTAGCACCCTGCTCGAGAAAAGGCAGTACGAGAATTCCTAAAAGCAGTACCAAAGAAACTAGCGCAGTAAAAATTAAATTCTTAGAAAAAATTTGTGCCGAGACCAGAAAAATAATTTCCATACCCAAGGCGATTAAACCAGACCGGGATCCGGTTAGTAAAACCAAAAAAATCAGAA
>CAYJSC010000114.1:0-3348 GCA_964372475.1 uncultured Gammaproteobacteria bacterium
CGACTTGAATGGACTCGTAGCTCAGTGGTAGAGCGCTTCGTTGACATCGAAGAGGCCAGAGGTTCGATACCTCTCGGGTCCACAACTATATGGAATGGCAAATTGATACAAAACAAAAACGAATTCTTCAGAAAATACTAGAAATGTCGGAGTTTAGCTATGTTAACGCAGGCCAAATAACCCTCTACCGCAGTTACGGCTCATCATCACGTGCCTACGCGAGAATTTGGGGTTTACCTCGGGTTTGGCAGCAGGCCTTAACTCTAAAACCGCATTACATTATTGAGGTAATTTCAGAACGATATGATAAGCTTTCACCTACGGATCAGGTAAAAACCCTCATTCACGAACTTTTACATATCCCCAAAAACTTTTCTGGCGCTCTCGTTCCCCATAAAGGAAGACGTCAAAACATTAATCATGATATCATTAATAGGATTTATAGGTCCTACGAAAATAGTATTGCCTAATTTTTTCTATGATAACTATTATTCACGGAAATAACGCGGTAGCAACACGAAACCAACTTCAGCTACTTAGATCTAAATATAAGGAAGTTATTTCACTCGAAGGTAAAAAAGTAACTTTAACTGATATTTTGCAAGCGTTGGAAACAGCGACATTTGACGGGGAAACTCGCCTAGTTATCGTCGAAAACTTGTTATCAGTAAAGACCAAACACGATGATATTATTGACTACCTCTTAAAAAACGATTTTAAAAACGATCTTTTGATTTGGGAAGAAAAGGAGAACAAAGGCAAAGATTTAGCAAGCCTAGCCAAAAAAGCCAAGATCATTGAACTAAATCTACCAACTTTGCTTTTTAAATTTCTTGACAGTCTGGTTCCAAAGAGCCAAAATGTTCTTGCTCTTTATCATGAGTTAGCAGACAAGGAAAGCCCGGAACTAATTTTTTTTATGCTAAAAAGACAGCTCCGGTCGCTCTTACTTTCAGCCTTTGCCAAAGCTGAGAAGCCATCAGATTTCGCCAAAGTTTTGCCGTGGCAAATGGCCAAATTAGCTAAACAAGCCTCTTTTTTTACAAGAGCGCAACTCGAGCAAATATACGGGCAGCTACTTAAAATAGAATATGAGGTTAAATCCGGACTAACAGCTCTGGCATTAGAAAACAAAGTCAAGCTATTTTTAGCCATCAACTTCTAAGCTATGAATATAGATCGCACCATGTTTCGCGAATATGATATTCGCGGCCTAGTTAATGACGACCAGCTTAACGCCAAGTCAGTTTACGCTATTGGCATGGGTATTGCCAGCTTACTTTCCAGGCAGGGGAATACCAAATTACTCATCGGCTGCGACAGCCGGGACAGCTCGCCCGAATTTCGGGAAATAATCACCAAAGCTTTGCTAGCTAGCGGTATGGAAGTGGTGGATTTGGGCATGTGTTTAGTCCCGATGTTTTACTTTGGCCAACATTTCCTAAAAATTAAGGCCGGGGTCTACATCAGCGCCAGTCATAATCCGGCAAATTGGAATGGCTTTAAAATCGCCAACGATTATTCCTCTACCCTTTTAGGCGATGATCTTAAAGCCATTTACGAAATTATCGCCAAAGAAGATTTTATTAATAAGCCATCCCTAAACCCAACGGCGACTAAGGTTGATATTATTAATAGTTACGCCGCACAACTGATCTCAAAACATCATAGCTCTAAACCTCTTAAAATTGTCATTGACGCCGGTAATGCCACCGCTGGGCCGATTGTTCCCGATATTTTTCAAAAAGCCGGCTTTGAGGTAGTTAAACTTTATTGCAATCTCGATTCTGCTTTTCCCAATCACGAACCCAATCCTTCGGCTCCGGAAAATAAGACCGATCTGGCTAAAAAAGTCCTAGCGGAAAAAGCCGCGGTGGGTTTTGCCTTCGATGCCGATGGCGATAGATTGGGTCTCGTCGACGAAAAGGGAAATATTATCGAGGCGGATCAATATTTAATACTTTTGGCCAGGGAGGTTTTAAGGCAAAACCCGGGCGCGAAAATTATTTTCGACGTCAAATCAACCATGGCTCTCACTGAAGATGTCCTAGCCCACGGCGGTAAGCCCATCATGTGGAAAACCGGCCATTCCTATATTAAAGCTAAAATGCGAGAAGAACAAGCGCCCTTAGCCGGCGAGGTTTCGGGACACGTTTTTTATCTCGAAAACTATGGTTTTGACGATGCCGTTTTTACGGCATTGGAATTAGCCTGCTTTCTAAGTAGCAGCCATCAGTCCTTGTCGGAGCTGATGTCAACCATACCTCACTACGTCGCGACGCCTACCTTAAACGCCAATTGCGACGATAAACTCAAATACCAAGTGGTTGAGGAACTGACGAAAGAATTTCAAAAAGATTACAATGTTACTATTATTAATGGCGCGAGAGTGGAATTTGAAGACGGTTGGGGGTTGGTTCGCGCCTCTTCGAATCTCCCGGTGCTGGTACTTAGATTTGAAGGTAAAACCACGGAAGCATTGGAAAGAATTATGAATATTTTTAAAGTCAAGATGGCAAAATATAAAGAGATCAATATGAATTGGTATAACGGCTGACCAGTATTAAAGTATTAAGTAGTATGTATAAAAGTATGGAAAAGGTGCTTCAGACTATTAGATATTTCACTAAGCAGTGCCGGCACGCATTGGAGGAAACGCAAAGTTTAGATTTGGCTAATTACCAAAATATCAAAAATGTTTGTGTTTGCAGTATGGGAGCCTCTTCTTTCGGCTATTATGCCGTGAGGGCTCTTTTTCAAGATGAACTAAAAATCCCTTTCTTATTAAACAGTGACTACCATCTTCCGGCTTTTATTGACAAAAACAGTCTGGTTTTTCTTTCCAGTTATTCCGGCGGCACCGATGAAACGATTTCTAGTTTTAAGGAGGCTTTAGTCAAGGGGCCTAAAATTACAGGTATTACCCAAGAAACAAGTGAACTCGGAAAGCTGTTTTTGGAAAACGGGCTACGTTTTTATAAATTGATTCCTACTTATAATCCCTCCGGACAGCCGAGAATGGCTACTGGCTATACAATTGTTGGTCTGATGTGTATGTTGCAAAAGTTAAACCTCTTGCCTGATAAAACTCCGGAGATTCGGAGCGCTTTAGATTTTGTCGAAAAACAACAAGAGGAAATCGAAAAGCTAGGTAAAGAAATCGCGAGCAAGTTGTACAATCAGCAAATTGTCATTATTGCCGCTGGCCATTTGGCGGGGAATGCTCATATACTTAGAAACCAATTTAACGAATCGGCTAAGAACTTCAGCGATTATTTTATTTTGCCAGAATTAAACCACCACTTGCTGGAAGGCTTGGCTCACCCTGACTACTTAGAAAAAACCATG
>CAYJSC010000115.1:0-3319 GCA_964372475.1 uncultured Gammaproteobacteria bacterium
TTATAAATACCAAATTCTAGGCGTCTTGAAAATCCATCAGTCTTTCTTCGCAGTGAAAAAATTCTCCCTTCTCCCAGTGGAATATCAAAAAGTGAAATCTCTTTTTGCTCGTTATTATCCCAAAGCGGTTTTAGGAAAAACTCTATCGTTCCTTCGGAAGGAAGATTAAATTTATCTTTGGCTATTATTAGCGCCAAATCTTTTGTGTCTAAACGAAGACCAAAATTTCCGGCGTTGCCAAAATAGCCAAGGGCAAAAGAAGATAGCGGTGCAAGTTTGGTTAACTCCATTAGTACGGCACTTTGGGTCGGAAGGTAGATATTTTTAGTTATGGTGCCATTTTCAGCTTTCACGTAATCCTCGGTTCTTGCTCCAAAAAGAAACTGGGTTTTAAAAGAATAATTTGCCAACGGTAAATTCTTAAAAGTAACGGGGACGTTTTCACTATGGTTTTGCTCCGCATCATAATTAACCAATAGCAGTTTCAAAACGTCACCATCTTTTGCAGCTAGCCCTGTGACAAAGCTTCCCTCGCCATCAACCGTTAATCTCTCTCCGGAGAGATTATTTAAAAATTTAAGACCATAAAATTTGGGTTTTTTAACAAGTCCATATTTCTCGTGGGTAATAAGTCCCCAACTACCCCAATACTGTTTTGTTCCGGGTCCGTCTTTTATTTCGAATGTAAAAACCAGGCCGGCTCGGTCGAGCAATTGACGAGTGGCAGCGATAGCGTGAACGGCGTCAAAATTACCATCGTGCAGAGAACTATTTCCGGCTTCCGATCCCCACTCAGAAACAATAATGGGAAGGTTAATAAATTGAGGAAATTTATTTAAGAGATTTTGTAAAATTCTTAAATCTTCGGAGAAATCAACGGGTTTTCGACTATAGCGATGGTAAGAAATAAAATCGAGTCGTAAATTATTATTGGCGACATATTTTAAAAGATCTTGCATCCAGGCTTCATACATGCCTGTTGTCGCCGGGCCGCCGATTTTAAAATTATTCACGTTTTTGGCCTTAGCGGCACCAATGACCGTGTGGTAATATAACTCCAAGTAATTTTTAGCCCCGTACGTTTTCCATTTACCAAAAAGGTCGGGCTCGTTCCAAACTTCATAATAAACACCTTCCAGATTTTTTTGCCCCCGACCTCTGCCAGAATATTGTTCAATGGTAGCTTTTACTAAACTTTGCCACTCTCTCCAATCTTTTGGTTTTCCCACTACATCACCGCCCAACTCCGGCGGCATATAGGAAAGCGAAAAATAGGGAAGCGCGCCAGAGGTTAAAACGTCGTCAACGGTTTCATTAAGGCGGCTAAAATCGTAATCTATTTTTCCGTCACCGTCTCTTTTAACTATGTCATACATATCATATAAATGGTCAAGACGAATATACCTTGTGGATAAGCTTCGGATATCGTTCGTTACTTGAAAGAGCATTCTTCCTTTTTCTTCTCCTCCCTGGGCCAGAGCTTGCCAAATTTTCGGTATTGGACCCAGGTCAGAATTGTAATCAACAATAATATTGGCAGGTGTACTAGTAGCTTTCCCGAAAAGTTTTACCGCCAACTGTGCCGCCAAGACCAAAACAGGTAATAAAACTAAAAGGAGAATGAAAAAAATAAATTGTCTTGTGGGATGAAGAAACGTTTTTTTTCTCATTACTAGTAGTATAATTGGCGATAGATGAAAAACAAACAGGATTCTTTCTCTCAAAACAAAATCAATAATCTTGTTAACAAATCAAAAGAAATTTTGAGAGACTGTTTTCTTCCTAATGGCTGTTTGGTTGCCGCGCCTTCGTTTATGCCCTATTATCCAAAAGAGGCCAAAAGTTATTTATCCTCTTGGCCGGGAAGAGACACGGGTTTTAGCTTAACGGCAGGCCTAATTTTGGGAAAAGATTACTTCCCTGAAGTTCTAACATGGCTTTGGGAAAGAGCAGAAAATTTTCAATCGGCCCCATTTCATTTAAATTATTCCGAGGGTTTAATTTTACGCAGTTACTATCCCAATGGCCGAATCAGGGAGGGGTCCTTTCAACCCGACCAAAACGGAACCCTTCTTTGGGCAATTTCTGAATATTCCAAAAATAAAAAGTTAAGTCCTTTGACGGAAAAGGTAGCCGAAAAATTAGCTGGCGGTCTGGTAAAACACTGGCAAGCTTCTTATTTTTCAATACCCACCGAAGATCTTTGGGAAGAAAGAATTGCCCATCCGAACTTTAAAACTAATTTTACTTATTCTTTAGCTGCAGATTCCTGCGGTCTTTTTTGGGCGGGAAAATATTTCTCAAGAAAAGCCTGGCAAGAGACTTCTCTTGTAATGAAAAATCTAATTGATAGTTTTGCTTTTAATAATGATTCTGGATATTTCTTACGGCGTTTTGGAGGAACCATTAAACCAGTAGCAGGAATTGATGCTTCCATGCTGGGTTTAGTCTGGCCGTTTTCGCTCATTGATCCAAGTGATAAAAGAATAATTACTACAGTCGCCGCTATTGAAGAAAAACTTATTACACGAGAAGGAATTATGAGATACGAATTTGACGAATATGAAGGTGAGATGGAAATGGGCTGGTTTCATTTTAAGCAAGGTGCCGGTGCTTGGCCGCTACTTAATTTTTGGCTGGCGATTGTTTTAAATAAAATGGATAGGAAAAACGATGCGGAAAAATATTTCTGGCAAGTGCTGGATCAAATCGACGATGATTTACTTATTCCCGAACAACTTTTCCCCAAGAAAGATCCCAGAGTCGGAGTCAAACCGCTCCTTTGGTCACATATGATGTTTATCCACGCGGCCAAGGAATTGGGGTATTATAAACATACTATTTGAGGAGTAAAAGATGAATGAACTAAAAAATGAATCCAATACGACTATTTCTTCTGACGAAAAACTGCAACTATTAAACAGATACGTTACGTATCGAGACGAAAATGATCATATTTTTTTACTACTCGAAGTCAAATCTCCGCCAAAAGCTTTTTCGAGACATTGTCCGCCATGTGGAACCACTCAAAAATTCAATAAAACCAGAGAGCCAGATTTAATTGATATCGAATGCAGTGAAGGACATAGACATAGTATTGACCCTCCGTCAGTAAAAACTAAATCTTCTAATTTGTTGACATTTGTAGACGGGTGCGATGGTTGTGGTGAAGAAAAAACTTTTGTTATTGACTGGACTACAAGAAAACGTGAAGTCGATGCTTGGAAAATTACTGATCTCTAAGAATTTCTTTCATTGTCCTTCCTCATACTTCTTAAATTTTTTACTTGTCATTCCCGCGAAAGCGGGAATCTATACG
>CAYJSC010000116.1:0-3126 GCA_964372475.1 uncultured Gammaproteobacteria bacterium
TTCCACCCTATAAAAAGGTGACGTGCGAAGTTTATTCTGGACCAACTCTTGCAAAAGACTTTTATAATCTTTCAGGCTTCCCGCCTCTAAGATCTTCGGAATCGACGACAAAAGCGTACTTTGAATAAACTTTTGGACTGCCGTTATACCGCTATCGAGAAAAAAAGCCCCAACGACTGCTTCAAAAACATCAGCGAGAATGCTTAAATTTTTTCTGCCGCCGGAACCTTCCTCACCCTTACTAAGACGCATTTTTTCTCCCAAATCCAAATCGAGCGCCGTCTTGCCAAGGGTCGAAGTTTTAACAAGAGTGGATCGTAAATTAGTCAGCTGCCCTTCTTCAAAATCGGGGAACTGTTCATATAGATAAGTTGAAGTTACGAAAGAAAGGATCGCGTCGCCAAGAAACTCCAGGCGTTCATTGGAACCGATTTTAGCGGCTTTATATTCGTTTAAAAAAGAACGATGCGTTAAAGCCTGCTCGAGCAGTTTTTCGTTTTTAAATTTTGGTAGTTTTAGCATAGATCGTTCCTAATACCCCATTAACAAATCCCGACGATGATTCCCCACCGTATTCTTTGCTTAACTCCACCGCCTCATCGATAATTACCTTAGGAGGCGTCTGATGTTGGATTTTTAATTCAAAAACGGCCAGTCGCAAAATCGCCAAATCAACCTTAGCAATTTTCGCAAGCGGCCATTGCGGCGCGGCGGCAGTCAGGATGGCATCAATTTTCTTAACGTTTTTTAAAAGTAGCCTAAAATCTTGGTTAGCTGCTCTTTTTTTATTGTTAAAATCCCAGACAAAAATTTGTTGCATTAATTTTGTGCGCTTTTGGTGTCGAGGATCAAGAGAGCTTTTCATTTTTTTTGGCTTTTTTGATCAGTCGAACCTGTTTGCCATCGTAAAAGCCGCATTTAGCGCAAACAGTAAAGGGTTTTTTGAGGGATTTACACTCAGGACACGTCACGAGATCGGGCATGGATAAACGATGCGTACTCCGGCGCTTGCCTTGTCTTTGGCGTGATGGTCTTCTTTTTGGTAATGGAGTCATAACTCTATATTCTATGCTAAAACTACCATTCCCGCAAGATTTAATTTGTAATCGTAATACTTGGCAAGCGTTTTCTAAGAAGTTCCCCAAGTTTAGGATATTTTTTCAAATCGTTATTACTTAAAAGTTTGTGAGCATTTAAGCGGGCTTTTTCCAAAAGGTCATAATCGGTAAATTTAGCCGCCCTAAGAATCATCGCACCGTGTTGTCTTGTTCCCGTAATTTCTCCGGGGCCGCGAAGTTTCAAATCAATTTCCGCTAGTTCTGGTCCCGAGTAATGTGTTTCAAGCGATTTAAGGCGCGTGATGGTTTTTGGCAAATTACTTTGCGAGAACAAAAAGCAATAGGCTTCTTGGTTATTTCTTCCCACCCTTCCTCTTAGTTGATGCAGTTGGGAAAGACCGAATCGGTCAGCGGCCTCAATAACCATGATATTAGCCGTAGGAATATCGATGCCGACTTCGACAACGGGGGTTGCGACTAAAATAGCAATTTTTTCTTCCCGAAAATCCTTTAAAATATTTTTCTTTTCTTCGGCTTTTAGTCTGCCGTGAAGTAAGGCGACCCGGTGTTTATTAAATATTCTTTTAATTTTTACATATTCAGAAGTGGCCGCCTTAACGGTTTGGATGGTCTCTGAATCCTCAATGAGCGGACAAATAATAAAAGCCTGTTTTAGATTTTTTTCTAGCCAACGATAAGAATCATCTCTCTTTTCTTCGGGAACGACCCAGGTTTTAATTTTTTGGCGGCCGAGCGGCATTTCATCGAGGATCGAGAGATCCAATTCCCCGTATAAAGTAAGTGCTATCGTGCGAGGAATGGGAGTTGCGGTCATAGTTAACAAATGAGGATTAACCCCTTTTTTTTGCAGTGTTTCTCTTTGACTAACGCCGAAACGCTGTTGTTCATCAATGACAATTAAGCCCAGGTTTTTAAACTCGGATTTATCAAATAATAAACTATGGGTACCGATGAGGATATCCGGTTTTTGGCGATTGGTCATTGGTTTTTGGCCTTTTTTTGTACTGCTTGTTAATAATTTTACGTGGACACCAAGGGGCGTGAGGAGGGAACTTACGGTTTGAAAATGCTGATCAGCCAAAATTTCCGTCGGCGCCATCAAGGCCGATTGAAAACCATTGAGAAAAGAAAGATACATGGCAATGGTTGCCACCACGGTTTTGCCGCTGCCGACGTCACCTTCTAAGAGTCTATTCATCGGATACTGATGAGATAGATCGGTTAAGATTTCGGAAACGGCGCGTTTTTGCGACTTGGTTAGCACAAACGGTAAGTTGTCCATAAAACGTACGAGATTTTCTTTATGCTGGGAAATTTGAAAAATATGTCCAACGGTTTCTTCCTGCCAGGTTTTTTTACGAAATGTCGAAGTCAGCTGGAGATAAAAAAGCTCCTCAAAAGCTAGTCTTTCTCTGGCTTTTTCTGCTGTTTCCAGGGTGTGAGGAAAATGAATTTCGGAAAGCGCTTCATGTAATCCCCAAAATTGATACTCCTTAACTATTTCGGGCGGTAATAAATCTTCCATTAAATGCAAATAAGTTTTTAAAAGAAAGCCTATGCGATTTCTTAACCATTTAGAAGTTATACCTGCGGTTTCGGGATAAATAGGTACTAGTCTTCCAGTATGCAGGTGCTCGCTTTTTTCCCAGAGTTCGAACTGAGGTGAAATTAAACTTTTCTTACGAATAAACCAATCGACCTTGCCGGAAAAAATGTATTTTAATCCGGCTTGGATAGCGCGGGTTAAATAGGGTTGGTTAAACCAGATAATAGTCAAAAAACCGCTCTCATCAGAAATTTTGGCCTCCGTTAATCTTTTGCCGCCTTTGGTGTAAATATTTTTAATCGAGTCTACTAAACCAACAATGGAAACCGTTTCGCCGACTTGCACCTGCTGAATACTGCTCATTAAAGTAAAATTGTCGTAGCGAAAAGGCAGATGATAAAAAAGATCGTTGACGGTTGCGATTCCTAAGCGTTCCAGCTTTTTAGCATAAATCGGGCCAACGTATGGCAATTGACCGACAGATGTTTCCAGAGTAATTAT
>CAYJSC010000117.1:0-3116 GCA_964372475.1 uncultured Gammaproteobacteria bacterium
AACTAGCTGATAGGCCGCAGGCTCCGACTCCACCGATAACTCGATTGCTCAAGCACCTTTAATCTTGCGATTGTCATCTGGGATTAGCCCTCCTTTCGGAGGGTTATCCTAGAGTGGAACGAGATACCTACGTGTTACTCACCCGTTTGCCACGCTCCTTGCGGAGCGTACGACTTGCATGCCTAAAGCACGCCGCCAGCGTTCATCCTGAGCCAGGATCAAACTCTCAAAAATGCATTCGACTGCGCTCAGCATTTTTGCGCTGAGTTCTATCGAAGTGCAAAAAAGGTTTGATTTCTAGCAAACCCTATACCGTATGGTATAGGGCATATTTGAGTACGCTTCCTACCACATAAACTTCACCTTTTTATGTAGTATTTTCAATTTTTAAAGTGCTTTTAACCCTTCGACTTAGCTCAGGGTTATAAAACGAAAAAATCCCGCTGAGCGGGATTAAATCTACTTGCCGCTTGCGTTTTTATTTTTCGTTTACATATGTTTTGAAGTTGATATCCCCCTTCACTAAAGTTTCGGGGGGATCACTACTTGAGAATTAAATTATATCTTGAAGATAGGATTTGTCAATAAACCTATAGTTATTATAGTACTATTGAGGTAAGCTCACACACCAAGCCTTACCCGGCTGACAGCGACAACTTTTGTTTACGTTTACGTTACTATTTGTTAGAAACCTTTCTATTTCGGAACTAGTAAATCCACCTGTTAAAAGGTAGGAATACATAAAAAGTCGGCCTTTATCGAGATTTCTACAAACACCATCTGAACAAGGAAAGCATTTATCTGAAATTGCTCTTAAGTCTTTTTCGCTCATTTTTCTAACAAATTACTCCCCCACCAAGTACTAAATCTTCTAAGTATACCACCGCCGACTGGCCCGGCGCAACCGCGAAAGCGGGCTTAAGAAGTTGAAGCTCGATTTTAGTGGTTAGTGATTGGTTTTTCGTGATTGGTTTAATCTTGCAAGGATACAACTCACCCAAATGCCTTATGCGTACTTTTAAGTTACCTATGTTACTTAAGTGGATTAGGTTACTTAACCCATTAGTTTGGTTTATCCAATGAAAATTCTCAACATTTAATTCTGTACTAAAACATTCGTCTTTTTCCGCAACAATCAACTCATTTCGTTCACTATTTTTACTCAAAATGTAGAGAGGCTTCTTGTTTCTATCTTCTACTTTCAATCTTCTATCCTCGGTTATTTTAAAGCCATGCCGTTGGCCAATCGTATAAAACCACGCGCCGTCATGCTCGCCAATAATATTGCCATTACGGTCTAAAACCATTCCTTTTCGCACTTTGAATTTGGTGCTTAGAAATTTTTTAATGTTTATCTCCCCAATAAAACAAATACCTTGACTATCCGGTCTATCCCAATTTGGCAGCTTATTTGCTTTGGCTATTTTACGAATCTGATCTTTATTACAATCTCCTATTGAAAACAAAATATGTTCAAGTTGTTGCGACTTTAGAAGATATAAAAAATAGCTCTGATCCTTGCTTTCATCGATTCCTTTAGCCAGAAAGTATTTCATTTTATCTACTTGTACATTGTTCATTGTACATTCTTCATTTCGAAGTATCCTCGCATAATGGCCTGTCGCAATATAATCAAACCCTTCTTTTTCAATCATTTGTTTATAAAACAATCCAAATTTTATTTCTTTATTACACATCACATCCGGGTTGGGAGTCCTTCCGGCTTTATATTCAGAAAAGAAGTAGTCGACGACCGACCTTCTGTATTGACCTCTAAGGTCGATGATTTTAAGGGGGATGGCTAAGGAGTCGGCTACTTTAATTGCCATTTTGCGATCCTCATCGGCCGTGCAAGGAATTCCCGCCTGGTCAAAGCAGTAAAGAAAAACTCCGGTGACGGCGAAGCCTTGCTGCTTTAAAAGAAGCGCGGAAACAGCACTATCTACCCCGCCAGAGAAACCAACAGCAACAGTTTTTTTCATAAGTAAAGAATTTTACCACACTCTATTGTCATTGCGAGGACGTGTATATTAAGGTGATCGGACGAAGCAATCTGTTTTTAATGTGGAAAAAATATTTAGCTTTTAACCTTGGCCAGCACGACTCCGCTGAAGAGGATAAAAAATCCGAGCATTAGAAGAAAAATCGTATTTTCAACTGCTCCCGTTCTTGGAAGAGCCGAAGCGCTGGCCATGACTGTGGGTGTTGGCGTCGTAGCTGCAGCTGTTACAACTGTGTATGACCCGCTGTTGGCCGCACCTAAAACATTGCTTCCGGAGGCATAAACCGCAGACGATGTTGAACTTGAACCACTGCCAATTATAAAAGAAACCGGTGTTGACGTGGCTGCGATTGAACCTTTAAATGTAATTTTACCAAAAGTGCCGTTTCCCGAAAAAGTTCCAGCCGAAAGTCCATAGTCTAGGGTAATTTTACCATTGACAACATCAACGCTGTTTGTCAGGGCAGTAGTAAAAACTGTTCCCGTCGAAACTTGAACTCCGGTTTGGGCGGCATTGGCGTCAACCACTTGCAATTTCGAGGGATCAAAAGTCAAAATCGCACTGCCGCCGCTGACGGTCTGGCCGCCGGTATCAAGAATGATGGAAAGATCGACACTATCGCCAACGTTAAGCGTTTTAGAAGATGGACTAAGAGAAAAAGTTACTGCTGCTTGTGCGGTTGTTGGAGTTGCTCCGCTTGCCAAAAACGACAGAAATAGCACTAAAAATAGTGCGGCTATTTTTGTTTTCATACCTAGTTTAAAGTTACCTTGTTGTAAAACGTATGTCAATCCCTCATTCTATGTCATTGTATCGAAATTTCCGCAGACTCTGTTTTGTCCAAAATATTTTTAATGGTTTCTTTCTCCAAAACCAAGGTGGGAGGGACAAATTCGATTTTTACTTTGCCTTTGGCGCGGGCGGTAAAAGGGAGGGAGAGCAAAACGGCGTTAATGGTCTTAGCCTCGGAAGTCACCGCCGAAAAAGAAATCACTCCGTTCCCGACTTTTTTGACTAAAACTCTTTCTAAAAATGGGCCGTTAACGAGGAAATTCTCGTCAATTTCCAAAAACGCTTCGTTATCTGTTGAAAGGTTTGGGGGCTGGGGGAAAG
>CAYJSC010000118.1:0-2129 GCA_964372475.1 uncultured Gammaproteobacteria bacterium
ACCTTAAGCTATCATTACTAAAATATATTTAAAGCGGTTGTTCCTTCTGGATTACTGATTTACTGATGTTATTGACGTTACTATTTTTATCTCTTTTGACATATATAACGTCATGTTTAACCTTACCAAGTTCTCTTTTATAGGCAAGTTCGCTTAGTATGACCCACTTATAATTGTGTTGTTTTAGCACTCTTCCTACTTTACTGCTATACGCCATCTCTGGTGGAAAAAAGCCGTCAGGACAATATATTTGACTGCCCAGTATTTTTTTATTAAGGTAATTATTTAAGGTTATTTGTCTTTTTATTTCCGGCTCTGGCAGACGTGGTAGCAGGGCATGATAGGCGGCGGTGGCGGTTAACTCGATTTGTTTTTTCTTAGTCAAAGCAATAATACCGCGGATGACATCCTCACCGCCTATCCTTACTAACTGCTCCGTAAGCGAAGCCGGAATGTTTAAGGTGATTTTCGCTCCTGTTTTTTCTAATATTTTTAAAATCAGTCGATACGAGTCTTGCGTTATTTGTTTGGTGACTTCCCGCTCCTGTGTAGGGGGTTGATAAATATGGAGAAGAAGAGAAAGATAAAGCATAATAAAATTCTATGTGCAAAATTTTAAACTCCGATGTGGGTTTTGGCTTCTTCCTGTTGTTTTTTTAGGTCTAAAACCCGATAGTAAAGCTCTTCGTACTTCTTGGCCGAATTGGTCCAGGAAAAATCCTGCTGCATCGAATTGGTCACAAGATTTTTCCACCTTTTAGGATCCTTATATGCCTCAAGCGCCCGTACGATAGCGCCAAAAAGTGCTAGACTATTAAATCCTTTAAAAGTAAAACCAGTTTGGCCATCGATGACGGTATCGGCTAGCCCTCCGACGGCTCTGGCAATGGGGACGCAACCATAGCGCATAGCTTCCATTTGAACCATCCCGCACGGCTCAAACTTTGACGGCAAAAGAATCATATCAGAACCGCTAAAAATGTGTCTTGGCAGTGTGAAATTAGCGTTTAAATTTAAACCAACCTGCTCGGGAAAATCTTCATAAAGTTTTTTCATATAAGTCTTATACTGCGGATCACCATCGCCGTTAACGACTAGCTGGATCTTGTATTCCTGCAAAATATATTCCATGACTTCGCGGATTAAATCCAGACCTTTTTGGGCTTCCAGACGATACGACATGGCAATAATCGGAATTTTTTCATCAACGGGTAAATTAAATTCGCTTTGCAGTTCTTTTTTATTTAAAAGCCTTTTCTCTAAAGATCTAAAATCGTAATTAAAATCGACCAATTTATCAGTTTTGGGATTGAAATCGTCGTAGTCAATACCGTTAATGATGCCAAAAAGCTTGGTTCTGACCTCCTGGAGGAGCTCGTCGACGCCGCAACCATATTCGGGAGTGAGGATTTCCTTACTGTATTTATCAGAAACGGTGTTAATAATATCGCTATAGATAATCGCCCGGCGCATCGAATTAAGCTTGGCAAAGCGCTCCGAGAAAATATCCGGAATCTCGCTGCGGCCGTCATCACGATCTAATTCGTTAAGAAAACGGGGATCATAATGGGCTTGAAAATTGAGATTATGAATCGTAAAAACTGTGGCCAGGCTTTTGAGGTCCGGGTCATCTTTATAAATTGTTTTGAGAAAATTAGGAATTAAGCCCGTCTGCCAATCATCGCAATTAATAATATCAGGCATAAAGGCTTGGCTTTGGGGGTTGCGTTTGAGACTCTGGCTGTTTTCTTTTAACCAGGAAAGCACGCCTCTTTGCAAAAGTCCCCAGCGCACGGGATCGTCAGAATAGCCGTATTCATTAGCCCTTTTTTCGTAATACTCCATGTTTTCTAGAAAATAGGACCGGGGACTTCCGGGAAGCCGATGCGTTTTAACATTACAGATTAAATAGGGAGTGGCGTCATTTCCGGTAGGAACCTCCAAGCCGTCATAGATTGTCTCCATGGGATATTTAGTGGAATCTATTTTGCCGTATCGAGGAATCATGATGCGAACCTCGTGTCCAAGCTTCATAAGCGCCCGGGGCAAGAAGAACATGACTCTGCCCAAGCCGCCGACTGTGGCGTATGGCGTGAGTTCTGTAGCTACAAAGAGAATCTTTAGCGGTT
>CAYJSC010000118.1:2139-3050 GCA_964372475.1 uncultured Gammaproteobacteria bacterium
AAGATACTTAAGTTACCTTTGTAACTTAGAAAGAATCCTCTCTTTGAGCACCAAATATGGAAAAACAATGGTCGCGTTGATGATACGCCCCAGCCTCATTGGCTCTTGTATTAGCCTCCAAAGCCATTCGAGGCCTAAGCTTTGCCAAACCTTCGGCGCCCGCTTGAGTTTACCACTTATGAGATCAAAAGCGCCACCTACCCCCATTGCCACCTTTATTTGATATTTGATATTTGATATTTGTAATTTATTAATGAACTCTTCCTGTTTCGGCGCCCCAAAAGCCACAAAAAGAAGATCGCATGAGCGGATTTCTAAGTCACCTTGGTTTCTTAGGTTACTTAAGTCACTTATGGAGAAAGCAATTTTTAGACCGGGAAACTTCCTTTTTAACACTTCTGCCGTTTTCTCCGCCACTCCCTCACCCGCGCCTAAAAGGCCAATAGAATAGTCTTTCACAGCCGCCATCCTGCATAACTCCAGCATTAAATCTACTCCTGCTACTCTTTCCATAATTCCTGGATTCCTTAATTCCTTAATTCCTAGTAGCTTTGTCGCCCAAACCAACCCTATTCCATCCGGAATTGCCAGGTCGGCGCTGTTTAATACATGCCTAAATTGCCTGTCCTGACTTGCTAAAACCAACATTTCGGGGTTGGGGGTGGCAATGAAGTAAACCTTCGTGGTATGATCATTGTTAAGGCGTTTTTCAATCGTTTTTAAGGCGTTTTCTAAAGTGATTTGGCTTATCCCGACGCCCAAAATAGTTATTTTATTAGTGGTTTGCATTGTCATCTCAATCTATTATCAGTCATAGTATAACTCTGCTAAGTCACAATTTACTTCTGATTAAGGCTCTCTAACGTTCCATTTGCCATAGAAAGAATAGCAATTTTTGTCATTTTTACACC
>CAYJSC010000119.1:0-3042 GCA_964372475.1 uncultured Gammaproteobacteria bacterium
TTTGGTCTTCCGGTATCGATTAAAACGAAATTGCGCGCCAGATTTTTAGGTAACGGGAAAGGCAGAGGTTGAATAATTTTCAAATCTTCTGATTCTTTGCGAAACCAAACCAGTCCTCCGTAGGTTACGGTACTATTGTCCCCGCCCGAAGGAAAACCATGGATTTTTTGTTCTGCCAAATAAGCAATTTTGTTTATTTTATTTTTATCAAGTTTCTTGCCTAGTAGTAGAAAAAGTGCTCCGATTACAGAAACACTAACGGCAGCGGAAGATCCAAGACCGCAGCCGACGGGAATTTTTGAATCTATTTCTAAATCCAAACCTAAAGATTTAGGTTTTTTAAAAAATTTAAAAGTTTCGGAGAGGACAATCTCGATCAAATCAAATTCTTTTTTGCTTTTGGTAAGTTGTCGGGAAAAAGTTTTAATTTTTCCAGTTTCATTAGCATTTAAACTAACAAAACAACGCTGATTAATGGCGGCCAAAATAGCCGGCTTACCAAAAACGATCGCGTGTTCTCCAAGGAGATGAATTTTCCCAGGGGCCGAGACTTTAATCATACAAAAACCTAAATTTCAAACCGTAATAAATCACGCCTTCTTCATCCGGCCTTTTTTGCCGGCGATAAATAGTTTCCACCTTATCGCCCATTTTTATTTCCTTGCCGAAAGTGTCAACCAGTTGTCCAATTAATCTTTTTTGGTCAATGGTTTCGACAATGGCAACTATATAGGGCGCGTCGCTGACAAAACCGTGCGGGGGCACCCGGACAATTGTCCAGGAAACTATTTTTCCTTTTATTCCTAAGAGGGGCGCTATTTTTTTCTGCTCGCGCCAGGCCTTGATAGGAGAAGACATAATTTCTAATTTTTAATTACTAATTTCTAATCAATTTTTAATATTTAAATTTTAAAATTTAGATTTGATTTAAAATTTATAATTTAAAATTGTATGGTTTTAACATTGCAATATTGTTACCACTGCCGTTGCTCCCGTTCCCCCCACGTTGTGGCATAGACCTATCCTTGCTCCTGCGACCTGTTTCTTTTCTCCTTCGCCTCTTAATTGTTTAGTTATTTCGACCATCTGTTTTACTCCCGTCGCGCCAACCGGGTGGCCACAGGCTTTTAATCCTCCGGAAGTATTAGTGATTAACCCTTTGGCGCCTAATTTTGTCGCGCCCTTTAAAATTTTGGGGCCAGCTTCACCTTTTTGGTAAAATCCCAAGTCTTCAACCGCCATAATTTCGGCAATAGTAAAGCAATCGTGTAATTCGGCGACGTCAATATCTTTTGGACCAATTCCAGCTGTATGGTATGCTTTTTCCCCGGCAATTTTTGTAGCCTTTAGTTCTGTTAAGCTTTCTCTTTGGGCTAACCCTAAAGTATCAGTTGCCACTTCGCAAGCTTTTATTAAAATACTTTTGACTTTTGACTTTTGACTTTTGACTTTTGTTACTATTACTGCAGATGCGCCGTCACTAATTGGTGAACAATCTAGAAGTTTTAAGGGATCAGCAATACAAGCGCTTGTTAAAACCTGTTTGGGTGTAATTGAAAAAGTAAAATGCGCCTTTCCGTTTAATGAGGCATGGTAATGGTTTTTAACCGAAATAGCGGCAAGTTGCTCTTCGGTTGTATTATATTTTTCCATATGCGCTTTGGCCATCAAGGCATAAAGCGCGGGGAAAGTCGCCCCGGATTGGCGTTCGGCGTCAGAACCAGCTGCCATTAAAGCCATGGCCACCATTTCCTGGGATCTGTCGGTCATTTTCTCCGCGCCAACAACCAGGACGGTTTCATATTTTCCCGATTCGATGGCATTAACCGCTTCGTGTACTGCTAGGCCTCCGGAGGCACAAGCGCCTTCTAGTCTTATGGCCGGCACTCTAAGTCCTAGGTCTTCGGCAACCGCTGGACCTAGCTGTTCTTGACCCGAGAGTATTCCTGAGAGCATGTTGCCAATATAAATTGCTTCTATCTGGCCATTTTTAATCCCGGCGTCTTTAACCGCCTCAAGAGAAGCGTCTCTAATGAGGTCACGCAGGCTTTTATGCCAATGTTCGCCAAACCTTGTGGTGGCAGCGCCTAAAACGTAAATATTTTTCATATTTATTTCCCTCTCCTTCAGGAGAGGGCGAGGGTGAGGTTTTTACTCTATTTATTTCACCTCATCCTAACCTTCTCCTAAAGGAGAAGGAATTTATGGGTAAATTATATCTTTCCCTCGTTTTTAAGCATATCGGTATAGGAAATGTAGGATTTGTTTTTTAAATACCAGGAAACATTTTTTATTTTTTTCCTCTTATTTATTAGCTCTTTAGTTGTTTCTAAAATAAAAGCGTCGGCGCCCGCGCCCGAACCATAGGAAACCATAAATATTTTTTGATCGGGTTTAGCGATTTCTAAAACCGCGGCTAGAGATAGAAGGCTGGAAGCAGAGTAGGGATTGCCGATTTTATCAACAATAAATCCCGGATTTAATTGCTCTTTTTTAAATCCTAATTTGCCCGCGACAACTTTGGGAAACTTGCCGTTAGGAGAATGAAAAACAACATAATCAAAATCTTCCGGTTTACTTTTTGATTTTTCAAAAAGAAGTTTGGCTGCACCGATCACGTGTTCAAAATAAGCCGGGCCGCCGGTGAAACGACCGCCGTGAGAAGGATAGCGAACCCCTTCGCGGCGCCAAAAATCCGGCGTGTCAGAAGAATAGGAAGTAAAATCTAAAATATTTACTAAAGTATTTTTTTGACCAAGTAGGAAAGCCGCGCTTCCCGCTCCGGCAGTGTATTCTAAAACATCATGCGGCTTGGCTTGAGCGCAATCAGAACCAATAACTAGCCCATATCTGGTTTTATCGCTTTGGACCAAACCATAAATTGCCTGCATTCCCGCCGTGGCCGCTTTACACGCAAATTCTAAATCAACCGCCATATAGGAATGAGAAAAACCCAAAGCCTCGGCAACAATAGTCGAAGTCGGATTAACCGCATAAGGATGGCTTTCCGAACCAACCATGCTAGCTTCAATCTCGACAGGT
>CAYJSC010000120.1:0-3022 GCA_964372475.1 uncultured Gammaproteobacteria bacterium
ATATCTTCAAGATCTTTTTGATTTTCCTTAGGAAGAATCACAACTTTTAAACCCGCTCTATGCGCGGCGATAACTTTTTCTTTGACGCCGCCAATCTCAAGAACCCTTCCCCGCAAAGTTATTTCCCCTGTCATCCCGATTTCTCTTTTGCCCGCAATTTTGGTAAAGGCTGAAACCAGTGCCGTAGCAATGGCAACTCCCGCAGAAGGACCATCTTTGGGCACAGCGCCTTCTGGAACATGAACGTGAACATCCACCTTTTGATAGAATTTTTCAGAGAGAACCAGTTCTTTATAGTGGCTTCGTACATAAGAAATCGCCGCCTTACACGATTCCTGCATCACTTCTCCCAATTGGCCGGTTAAAACCAAATTGCCCTTACCAGGCATTAAAGCCACCTCAATAAACAGCACGTCCCCTCCTGCTTCCGTCCATGCCAGTCCTGTCGAAATTCCTATTTTATTTTTTTCTTCGGCTAATGTAGGACTAAATTTCGTCGGTCCCAAAAATTTGTGGAGACTTAGATGTGTTACCCTTGTTTTTGGCTTTTTTCCCGAAACGACGTTTTTGGCAACCTTACGCATAATTGCCGAAAGCTCTCTTTCTAAACTTCTGACTCCAGCTTCCCTGGTATAGCGATTAATCACTTGATGAACCGCCTTATCGCTGATTTCGATATCAGATACTTTTAACCCGTGGGCGGCGATTAATTTGGTCATTAAGAAATTTTTGGCAATTTGGAATTTTTCATCTTCGGTATAGCCCGCAAAATGAATAATTTCAAGTCGGTCGCGAAGAGCCGGTGGAATGGTATCTAAAACATTACAAGTCGTAATAAACATTACTTCGGAAAGATCAAATGGTACTTCTATATAATGATCAGAAAAGGCGAAATTCTGTTCAGGATCTAGTGCTTCCAAAAGGGCAGCAGACGGATCGCCGCGAAAGTCTGTTCCTACTTTATCAATCTCATCGAGCATAAAAATCGGATTTTTCGTCCCCGCCTGTTTAATTCCTTGAATTATTCTACCCGGCAAAGCACCAACATAGGTTCTCCGATGCCCGCGTATTTCCGCCTCGTCACGGATTCCACCGAGAGAAATTTTAACAAATTTTCGCTTCAGCGCCCGCGCGATTGATTTGCCGATAGAAGTTTTTCCAACCCCGGGCGGTCCCACAAAACACAAGATGGTCGGCTGCGCATTCTTTTTCTTTTGTTCGACTTCAGAACCTGGTGTGGTTCCCGTAATACGGATTTGTTTTTTTAATTTATAAACGGCCAAATACTCTAAAATCCTTTCTTTAATTTTACCTAAGCCAAAATGATCCTCATTTAGGATTTTTTCGGCTTCGCGAATATCGACATTGTTGGGACTGGATATCGACCAAGGCAACTCCAAAAGTACTTCTAGATAGGCACGGATATAAGAAGCCTCGGGATTATAGCTAGACATTTGCTCGAGTCTTTTAATCTCTTTGTCGCATTTGTCTTGGACTTCTTTGGGCATAAGAGCTTTTTTCATCTTGTCGCGAAGCTCTCTCATCTCTTTGTTTTCGTCTTCACCTAATTCTTTTTCAATGGTTTTCATTCTTTCGCGAAGCATCGTCTCGCGGACTGATTTATCGAATCGCTCTTGGGTTTTAACGGAAATTTTGCGCTCGATCTCGAGAACTTTAACCTCTCTAGCCAATAACTCATTTATTTTTTCCAATCTCTTTCTAACATTGCTTTCTTCCAATAATTCTTGTTTTTCTGACGGCTTAATATCTAAAACCGAGGCAATATGGTTGGAAAGATTAAGAGGCGGCAATCCGGACACAATATTCATAAAAACAAGAAAGTCGACCTGTTTTCCCAAATTGACCGCTTTTTTAAATTCTTGGGTAATATTATTGGCCAAGGCCGTAATTTCGTCATTCTGTTCCAAAACCTCTAAAACCGTCTCAACTTTTACCTGAAAATAGGGATCTTCACCTTCAAACGATTTAATTTTGACGCGACTTAGGCCCTTGATAAGGGCACTGATATTGCCCGATTGCTCATCTTTAATCATTCTTTCGATATGGGAAATAGTACCAAAACTATATAGGTCTTCTGGTTTGGGATTGTTATTATCGAGCTGTCTTTGTAAAACCAAAACGACCTCGCGATCAGAAGCATATGCCGCCTCTAAGGCCGTAACTGATTTGGGCCTACCAAAGGTTAAAACCGTTTCGGTATGCGGAAAAATCACGCCATCTCGAATGGGAATAAGGGGAAGTGTTTTGTCCGAAGAAAAGCTTGGTAATAAGTCCATAGTTTTAGCAGTCTAACAGATATAGTGCTAATTGTCAACCCGCTCTTCCCACTTTTTAAAAATAACTTGCGATTTTTTTTCTACTAGAAAAGAAACGGCAACACCAACGCTTGTCCCAATGATTACATCAATGGGATAGTGCAATGCGGCCAAAACTCTTCCGGCTGCCACCAAAACGGCACCGCTAAAAATTAACAATCCCAACTGTTTATTACCCCAGAATATTGACCCTGCCAAAGCCGCTGCAACAGAAGCGTGGGTAGAAAAGAAACTACTGTCGGAAAGTTTATGTGTCGGGTAGATGAGTCTTTCCGGATCGATCACGAAAGGTCTTGGTTCGTACCAAATCACTCCCACCGTTTTTCTTAAAAGGTAAGTTAGGATCACGCTGGCTGTGATTCTTATGACCGTTTGATAGTCACGTTTCCGCAGGAAATAAAAAATAGGAAGGAAAAGAAAAAATAACAGGTATTCGGAAAGAAAACGAACAAGAATTACGTACATTAGAATCTAATCTTAGTTTGACTCTGATGTCTTTGTCAATGCATGATTTTTCACCATTTGCACGTCTTTACGCAGTTGTTTTTTAAGTTCTTTAACGCTTTTAAAAAATGATACGGGTCGAAGGTATTGATCGATCTTAAATGCTATTTCTTCGTTATATATTTCCCCGCTGAAATCCAAAATATAAATCTCTAAGACGTCGGTTTTTTCGCCAAGAACCA
>CAYJSC010000121.1:0-3020 GCA_964372475.1 uncultured Gammaproteobacteria bacterium
CCCTGCACCTGGTGTTCCTTGGTTTCCAAAGTTACGCCCAGGGTAAATTTTTCGTTGGAATTTAAGCTGACGCTGGGTGGATTAAGCGATAATTTGACTTCGCCTCCGGCTGCTTTGGTTTTAGATTTAAAGCTGAGGTTTTTGTTCGTTACCGAGAGAACGGAAACAACCACAGTCAATATTAAGACGAAACCACCTATTATAATAGGTATAGTTTTGGCCGTTTGCGTAAGTCGTGACATAATTTTAAGTATCCCCTATCACCGCCTTATTGTCAATCAAAAATCGTCTATATCAAACTATTAAGTAACCTATTTTATTATTAATTAATACCTCACTATTTTTCTAATTGTAAATTGTACATTGTTAATTGTAAATTTTTGTTCTTTCTCCCTCTTGCATTTCCTCAAATTTTCTTCTTATTATTAAATGTAGTCTATAAAGTAAAGATGTAATAAAGAGAATAAAATGTTTTCATTTCTGCCCATACTTCAAAGAAAAACTCTCTATCTTGTAATTGTTATCTTTTGTGTCTTAAACATCGGGCTTTTTTATCTACTTAATTTCAGTCTACCCCAAAACGTCGAAGTGACTGATCTAACAGCCAATTCGGCCGTTTTGATCTGGAATACGAAAAAAGGCGAGGATTCAAAGGTATTCTACTCGTCAAATCCTTTCTTTATTAAATTATTACCCTTGACCATCGGTTTTGTCAAAAGAGAAAACGACCATGAAAAAACGGTTAACCATCGGCTGGTTCTTTCTCATTTAAAACCCGGACAAAAATACTATCTTGCTATTTACTCCTCCGGACTTCATTTCTATAAAAGCCAAAGAGTTAAAAAAGTTGCCCTTGATAACCGGTATTTGCAAATTACGGAATCATCAATACCACCCATTGTAACTGACACCAATACCGCCACAAACCGACCCGTAGAAATTAAGGGAATTGTGATTAATAAAGACCATCAAGAAATCAGTGGAAGCCTCGTACAAGCTAAGGTTAATAACCGATCATTTTCCGTTTTAACTGATGATCAGGGTAGGTTTTCTCTCATGCTCCCGGAAATCACTGACGGTTTGATCTTTATTACGGCCTTAAATGGTATCTCTAGTCAGAAAATGATTGCTCTTCCGAGAAGCCTTATTAAACAACCGATTTTAATGAAGCTTCCCTAGAAATTATGCGTAAAATTTTAAGTAATTTCAAACACCATTTAGAACCAGAAACCATCGCTAATTTAGTAATAATTATATCTTCTGTGGTTGTTCTGCCTCTTTTGGTGGTTAATACTCAAACGGTGCAACAGCTTGTCAGCCGGGCCTTTGTGTGTGAAGAAGAGGGATTATCGCCAGACGAATGCAATCCTCCTAAACCGGAAATTTTCCAGCAAGCAGACGTAATTACAGAACCTGTCGTAAATAAACCTGCTGATAAACCAATAGCTACCGACCCACCGCCCACTCCCATACCAGAACCGCCAAAACCTGAATGCGACGCGATTTGTCAGGCTTATAACCAAGGACTAAGTAACGCTTACTCACAATGTAATCCAGATGATGATACCTGTCAGAGGCAAGCAAGAAACTCTGCCGAAGAAGCCGCAAACGCCAAAAAAAGCGAGCTTGATAAGTTGGCTTTGCAAAAAGACCATTTGGCCAATGAATATGCTAAAGCTGTTAATGCCTATGGAAACATCACCCAACAAGATTGTTTAAACCCCCGGCCGGAAATCAACGAAGCGTGTAAATATGTGGCGATTAAAACAGTCGTGGAACCAATCAATGCCAGAACGGAATTTAACGCCAAAAATCCCCTGCCGCAAAACGCGACAGCTGATCAAATAGCCCAACATGAAGCGCGAGCAAAAGCCTATTTTTTACTTAAAACCAGCGCTTTTTATGGTTTTCTAAACCTAACTGATGCCAATGGCAAACTAGTCAATTATAAAATTCTTGAGCAAGACTCAAAAACTAATATTTTTAAAGTTGCCGATCCCGCCTGTCCCGAAGATAATCCCTGTATCAAGACAATCTCTATCAATGATGATTTAGACTCGATTACTTATGATAAAAACAAAAGCGAGAAAGAAGGAAAGGTTATTTATCAGGCAGAAAAATATCCAGACGCCATAAGCCAAGCATCTAAACAAAGCCTTTCTCTCTTGTCGACTGACGAGAGAATTACCTTGAGTAATGGTAGCAGCGCGATTGCCTTAGATGCCTTAGGAAAAGCGGGCTTAAACGTTGTTGTTTCTGATTTTAACCGTGATACCGGCGGATTAACAGTTGCCGTCATTGATAACCGTAGTGATTCCCCCAACAAAGGCAAGCTTTATAAATCAACCATCGTTTTAAACAAAGATGCGCTTCCTTTAGAGCTAAAACTGCCATACGAGCAATATCTTTTGGTGAAAAATGATGTTGATACTGCTCTTACATCCGATTCTGTGATCAATGATCTCGTAACCCAAGGCAATTCTGAAATAAAAAATGATTCCCAAGGCAGACAAGTCAATCTTAAATTAGATTCAACCACAAATAAGTTAACTATTACCGTTAACGGTAAAAATGTCGGCACCGTAAATGAAACCGCCTATTATCTCCCTCCTGCGACGGCTTTTCTTTTAACGCAAAAAAGGCTGGCAAATATTCCGGGGGCGCAAAATATTTTAAATGATTTACCAGGACTTGGACTTGACGAAGCAAACAAAATATCGCGTTTAATCTTGGCTAATCAATGTTTTAATAACAAAGAAGCTTGTAAGGATATTCCTTTCATCCAAAAAAAATACGCTGGAGACGTCGACAAATTTATTTCGGATACCGAGCGTGACAACAACAATAGTTATAGTTATGAAACCAGCTATAAGACAACCAGTACCACAACGGGGGAAATTTCTTATAAATTAACAGTTAACAATCAGGGAAAAATAAATTTAACTGTCGTAAATGAGAACGCCGCTACATTCGACGTTATTCCGCTTAATCCCGATGTTACTCAAAACGCGCTTAGCGAT
>CAYJSC010000122.1:0-3020 GCA_964372475.1 uncultured Gammaproteobacteria bacterium
CGTAACATATCCTTCATATTGACTTGCCAAAAATACTAAACTCAATCACTGATTTTAAACATTCTTTACTAGTTGGCTGTCTTTCAAATGCATCTAGTCCATTAATACTAATTAATTTAATTTCATTACCAGATGGGCCTTTTAATTTCTTTTCTCTTCTCAAATCGTCTATAAAATTCTGAGATGTCGGGTCATATTCACTTACTCCAACGGTAATAATATTTTCTATTTTTGTTAATCCTTCTACTTTCTTAAAAACGAAACTAAAATCATGGGAAGAAAGTTTTTGCCAATCAGCTGGTAAACTAATTTCATATCCATACGAAGCATTCTTATATGTTTTCCATCCCGCAATATCAGTTGATGATATAGTAGTCGGCGATTGCGACTGTTTCACAAAATAATACCCACCTCCCGCGGCCAGCGCGATCGCGGCAATGATGATTATTAATATGAACGGTGCAATGCCTTTTTGGTCATTCATATGATTCTAGTGTACCCCCCCCGGCGGAATGAGGCAAGGAAGTTTAGAGTTTAAATTTACGCACAGCGGTCTTAAGAAATTGCTCAACAGTTGACCGATTGACCGGTTTCCCTAAAAAATCTATTTCCTGGGTCTGAATATCTTCGAGAGAAATAAGCTGGCCTAAAAACAAGCGGTCATTAAAATCGCTGCCGAACTTTTTTTGAGCAAACTTGATAACTCTTTCAAGTTTTATATGGTGATCTTTCAATAAAAAATACCAATCAACGTAATCCTTGTATGACAGCCGCTTGCCTATGGCAAATGCTTTCATAGCGGCGATTTCATTGATGCTTGCGATATTGATACTTTGATATCTTACGAACGGCTCTAAAACTGGGTACGGATAGGCAAAAAAAGTTACCTTGATATCACTAATGAAAATTGTGAGTTGGCCATGGGCACGATAGCTTACAGAAATTGTGGAGCCAGGGAATTGACGCTTTACTTGCTGCAACAAATTTTCTGGCAATTCCGTGTATAAAAAAAAATCGAAATCAACCGATCTGCGATGGCCAATCTGGAGCGCTAAGGCGGTGCCGCCTACGAGATAAAATTTTTTGAAGCGGCTGAAATGGGGAAAAAGTTCGGCGGCCTTACCGCTGAACGCCTGTGCGTGCATGTCTAAATCCGGGTACGCTAAAAATTATCTTGGCTAAATTTCTGGATTCGGGATTAAACTCGCTTACGAGCCGCTTCTCTAAAACGCGCCGGATCTCTTCTCTACCGTAGGTTTTAATAAGCCAGCGCCAATGATCTAACGTGCCATAATTTATGGCATTTACAATGATGTCTGCTTTATCTTTATGAATATCAACATTCTTCCCTCCGGACCACATGAGCGGCTTGAAAAATTGAGGCAGCTTTCTGCTTTCTATCGTAGTTTTCATACCTATATTTTAACACACGGTGAGTCAAAATCAACCACCACCCTGGCAACTTGCTTCACCGGTACTTCTTATATATTCGATCGTGGTGATCGAAATCCAACAAACGCACATCGAATCCCTTAATCTCGTACAGTAATACAAAAGAGTCGATATGAATGCGGCGATAATTTCTAAGCACGTTTCGGAGCGGCTTGCCGAGTTGCGGTTCGCGCAGGAGAACCGGTATCCGCTCATAAAGACGTTCGTACAATTCTGGCTTTCGCTTTTTTAAAGATTTGAGAATTCGCTCAAACTCCGGCGGGATAACCAGCGCGTACGTAATCTCCTCGCTCATTTTTAAAGCGAGTCTAAATATTGAAAAAAGCTCTGCGGAGAAGCAAGGCGCTTTCCTTTCCCTTTATCGAGAGCTCTCGATATTCTTTCAAGCTTTTTAAGACGTTCGGAAGATATTTCATCTTGAAGCGCCGTGGTGACTATCTTTTCAAGCTTTCTTACCCGTTCCTCGAGCTTTTTATAACTTTGTTGGATTGTTGCAGCAGTCATATAACCATAATAACGCGTCTCCCATGAAAATCAAATGGGGACGCGCCGAGGAAAACCTGTGCGCAATATCTTGCGTGATTATTGCGCGTCTGCCGATCCGTTTGAATTTTGCTCCAGCGGATTGGCAGGCGAGCATTCGTTTTATCCGGTTTTTAATGTGCTTTCATTGTATTCAAGGTGTATTTTCCTTAATTTCTTCCTTTACCTTGTCGCAATAACTCTGTGCAGTTTCTGAGCTTAATTTTTGACTAAAGACGAAAAGGTTATTTTTCGAATTCCATTCATAGGCGCTAACCGAGCAAGATTCTAATTTGTGGAAACTATCATCTGTCATATAACTACCCTGGGCAATCGATCGCTTATCTGAAAGTAAGAGAATATCATGACCATTTCTTACTGAGGAACCATCAATAAAATCAGCGAGTATTGTTTTCCTATCTTTTTCTCTAATAGATACTACCACTGGTTTTCCACCTTCTAACTTCATAAGAATGTCTCTTAGAACATAAGCGCCGCCATCTCCTAACCACACCAATGCCTCTGGGACTCCATCTCCTGTAATATCAGTTGTCTCCTGAATATTTATTTTGCCCATACGCTCAACAACTATTTCTGGATGGTTAACAAAAGCATTTTTTAGGATGGTGCGAATTTCAGGTAAAAGCTGAGACCATGTTGGATCTATGGGAAGATGCATGTCGTATCTCTTGGTGGCAATCCAATCTCCATCTCCTGATGAATCTTTTACAATAGGAGTTTTATTAGCATCATTTTTATTTACAACAACGTAGATCAATCCACCGACTACTAAAACGCCAACAATAATTGCAACGATAATCCCTGTGTTACCTTTTTGATTTTTCATATTTCCAAAAAACCTCGCGTAATTCGAGTATAGTGTAACCTTACTTTCTGTCCAGCTTCGCTAATGAAAAACCTTCCGATTTTATGACGGTCAAAATCTGTTCTTTGAATTTGGGGATGTCGCTCATGACAGTATTCCACACTACGGTTGGAATCACGTCAGGATAGTCGTGAATCAAAATATCGCGCATAGCCGCGGC
>CAYJSC010000123.1:0-2990 GCA_964372475.1 uncultured Gammaproteobacteria bacterium
TGAAAAACAAAAGTCCCGAAACAATCAAAGCTATCACCATTATCGCCAAAACTATTCCGATCAGCCAGCAGGCAAAACCAGTGATGATAGCCGCGATGCGCTGAACCGTAAAATCCTCTATCCCGAGGAAATCATCGCCTTGGGCAAAAACGCTGCCAGAAAGTAGAAAATAGAAAATAGAAAATAGAATTATAAGAACTAAAAATTTCCTTGAATTCATTCTTAATTTTGATTATATAATTTTGTGTAACTTATTACCAAACTGATTATCCACAGAGGCCTACTTATTTAACTACTTGCCCCGCTCTAATTTTGCTGTAATAAACAAATTAACTAAAGGTGAGTATTTGCTTGAAAGATAATCGCGAAGTGCGCGGGCCGAATAGGCCCATCCCTTGTTGGGTTCGCCCCCACACTCATGCATGAGTGTGGGGGCGAAGCGCTTCGCCGTGGAAAAAGTTGCAAAATTAGGGCGGGGTTAACTTAGGCGACGAAGTCGCCTCTATAAAATTAAAGGGAGAACAAACTGTGCTCTCCCTTTGAAATCCACCCTTAGAGGGTTCTCTCTTAGGGTTATTTCGGCCTGATCTCCAAAAATCTTTTTTGGGGATCAGGCTGAATGAGCTCTGCTTCGGCCTCGCTAGGACGGCCGATAGAACCCACCAACACGGCCCGGTAGCCGTTCGCGGCTGGCGGCAAATCCGCATGCCTGCCAGCTGGAATCACCCCAAGCTCTTGGCCGCCGTCATATAACATGACCGCGGCCTGGGTCGGATTCATCACCCTTACCAGAAACGAACTCAGCGTCTGAACCGGCAAAAGCAGGCAGAGGTCCTGCTCATGGTTGGTCCAAAGCAATCCCCCGCCGCCGCCAGTCGCTCCGCCGGCCATGGCCGCCTGCCAACTGTAGCCGGAGTTGAGGTAGGCGATGCCGCCGACGACTGTCGCGGCACCGAGAATATCGGCTACCTTATGCCCCCTGGTCTTATCCACCCGAACCAGGACTGGTTGGTTCACCGGCGGCAGGCCTTGAAGGTCCTGCAATCGGCAGACCGGCACATTGGCATAGCCAAATTGCTGGCCATACGGCGACCAGCCCTGCTGGCCAGCCGCCAAGATTTGGTACGGCATAGCGGCGTTAGCCGCCGTGACTGGCGCTGCCTCGTAGCCCGGCACCGAAAGCCCGGTCAGCCCAGTGTATCCGACCGAAGCGCAGCCGCCGCTCGCGGCCGCCAAAACCACAACCGTCACCAAACTGCTAAAGAACTTTATCATTGTCCCCTCCTTTTGGGGAAAATCGGTTTAAATACTTATCTCATCTTGCACCTATATTCTACTAAATTATCAAAAACTTGTCAAATCACAAAAATAGACATATCTGTTAGAATTGAAAGTAATGAAACGGAAGAAAAAATCAGCCCTTGCCCACCTAAATTTTGCAAAGCAAAACTTAAGCGGGCAAGAAATCCAAGATGAAATTTTCCGGAAGATGAACGCGGATAAAAAAATTTTGGTTGGCTCTCAATTATGGCGCTTGGCTAAAACATTGGCCGGCGAAAAAATCAACTATGGAATCAATAGACCCAAGGCGTCTTCTGGCCGGCATCGCAAAAATTCTTAATCGTTTGAAAATCCCCTACTTTGTAACGGGCGGGATGGCGGTTTTAATATGGGGGAAACCAAGATTCACCGCCGATATTGATATAGTAATCCAACTAAAATACGAAAACGCTGTTGAACTCAAAAACGCTTTATTGAATTTCAGAAAAAGAGGATATATAGACGATGAGGCCATAAAAGAGGCTATCCGTAATAAAGGAGAGTTTAATTTCATTGATGTGGAAAGTGGGGTCAAGATTGATTTTTGGATTCTTAAAGAACTCGACCAGTTTGTTCTTGAACAATTAAAAAGAAAAGTCGCAAAAAAAGTTTTTAATGAAAAAGTGTTTTTTATTTCTCCGGAAGATCTAATTTTAAACAAGCTGACTTGGTTCGAAAAAAGTCAATCCTCCAGGCATCTTGAAGATATAGAATCGGTTTTCAAAATTTCCGGCAAGAAATTAGACAAAAATTATCTCAAAAAACAGGCGGCGAAACGTGGAGTAGCTTATTTATTGAAGAATTTTATAAACCAGTATAAAGACAGGCTAAAGAATAGATAAAAACTAAATTTCACCTATATTTGCTATAGCAAATATAGGTGAAATTATTACAAAAAGTTATGAAATCAGCGACTAGATTACTGCTCGACAAAACTTATAAAGAAGTATGGCGTCGAGGTGAAGACTATGCCGACAACAACAAGGTAATTATCGAAAAAAGCGACGAAAGAAGCATTGAAACAATTGTAAAAGGTTCAAAAAGATACACCGTAAGTTTAAAATTTGCTGGAAGTGGACTAAGTCGGCATTGTACCTGCCCTTATATCGGCGACGTCTGCAAACATATGGTGGCTACGGCAATTTTATGGGATAAGAACCAAGGCATTAACCGGCCCTCAAAAAAAGAATTGGAAAGTTATACAATCCCTTCTCCGCCAGTCGCGAGAGCTCAGATTATGAAGGTATTTAATGACCCCCTAAACGCCGATTTGGAAACCCTCCGTCTTGCTTCGGAATCAACGGGTTGGTCTCGCCCTCACAGCCGCTTGCCGCAAAAACCGAATTTTAGCGATAACGAGAAAAAATCTTTAAGTGTCTTAGAAATTAAAAAAGCATTCCAAGAAATTGCAAGTTGGACGAATCGCAAAAATTTTGATCCTTACTTCTGCGCCGGGGAGATGATTGCGGCATTTTGCGAAACGCTCCGGGCAATCAAAAAAAGACTCGGCTTGACTCCGTCGCTTATTGGCTCCAAAGTTCTATGCGAAGCTCAAAAATTCCACTATGAACTCGTCACTCGCCTTATTGATGACAGCGACGGTCATTGGCAAATTAACGAAACTCATCTCGATGACATTTACGAATTTTTAAAGAAAAAGGGTATCGGCC
>CAYJSC010000124.1:0-1889 GCA_964372475.1 uncultured Gammaproteobacteria bacterium
AAAAGGATATTTTTCGAAAAATTAAACGCTGATGGCGTATAAATTTTTGCCGGCATTTTCACGAAGGTTTCCTTAATTGTCGTCAGCGGGTATGTATTAAACAGCCATCTTAATTCATCCTTTGTCCCAAGACTTAATATTTGATTGACGATGTAGCTTCTGTTTTCACTCAAATCTAAATCCTTCACGTCCACCGACCATAAAACTCCTTGCAATTTTTTGGGTATATTCATTCTTTTCATCGCTTTAATTATAGCAAAATTTGTGAGAATTTCATATACTTCGTAGTTGCATGGTAATGGGTATATCATAGAGTTTACAGAGAAATTTATGACAGAATCGGTTGTTTTGGTTGACGAAAATAATAATGTATTAGGTACGGGTGACAAGGAAGAAGTTCATAACAAAAATACTCCTTTGCACCGCGGCTTTTCGTTATTCCTATTCAATAGTAAAGGCCAACTGCTTTTACAGCAAAGAAGCCATAAAAAGAAAACCTTTCCACTTACCTGGTCGAATTCCTGCTGCGGTCATCCAAAGCTTAATGAAGCCGTAGAGGATGCGGCTAGCAGGCGTGTTAAAGACGAACTTGGTCTTAGAGTGACTAATATTCAAGTAATTTTGCCTGACTTTCGGTATATTGCAGAACAGAATGGTATTAAAGAAAACGAATTATGTCCGGTAATGGTAGGTTTTAGTATTGAAGAACCAAAAATAAACCGTGATGAAGTAGAGAAGACAAGGTGGGTAGGTTGGTCTGAATTCATGGTAATGGTGGAAAGAAATGAGCCTACTCTATCAATCTGGTCTAAAGAAGAGGGCAGAGAGTTGAATAAAAATGCTAAATTTCGTAAGCTAATAGAGCAATTTTAGCGGGATTAGTACAATGGTAGTATGCCACCCTTCCAAGGTGGAGGTGCCAGTTCGATTCTGGTATCCCGCTCTGATGACAGTTCTCCCTCTCGCTTAAGCTCGTGGGACCTGCGGGATTCTGGTATCCCGCTCAAATGGTTAGTTGGTTAGTTAGTAAATTGGTTAGTTGGTTAGTTAGTTACCGGGTAAAAGTTACCGAGTAAAACGTGTTGACATGGTATAAAATATATGTAACCATATAGTAAATATGCTGAAAAAAGCTGCCCTTTTTTTTGGTTGGAGCAGTTTAACTGTTATCACCCTGGTAGTTTCTCTCTACAGCCTAATGGAGATTAAGACCACCAAGAGTATGGTAACGATGGTCGACATCAAGTTCTATAAGGGCCTGAATGCTAATTACAGCTCTTCTTTGACCTACGCTTCGTTACCAGAAACTACGGGTCAAATCAAAGCGGTTGTTAAAAGCGACGATGCCAGAGATGAAATCCTCAACCGCTATTTAAGACGGAGAAATTCTCCTCTTGCTCCCTATTCCGGCGTTTTCGTTCGTGAGGCAGACCGTAACGGCATTGATTTCCGATTACCGGTAGCCATTGCCGAATGCGAGTCAAATCTCTGTCAAGACGATAAGTATCCCCAGGATTCCTATAATTGCTGGGGGTATGGTATTCATAGCCGGGGAACTTTAAAATTCGAATCTTTTGAGCAAGGTATAACGAAAGTTATTGAAGGCTTAAAAAAATTTAAAGATAGAGGATACTTAACCTCGATTGAAAAATTGATGACTTTATACACGCCTCCTTCGGTCGAAATCGGCGGTCCCTGGGCGCGCTGTGTGAGCCAGTTTATGGACGAGTTGAAATAACCTATAGAATTGACTTAGAAACCTGATTGTGAGATAATACTTCCGATCCTAATACTTGCTAAAAGATTAGGATTTTTTTATGGGAAAAAAGGCAGGGTTTTTTTCTCTTACACCTATTTTGATTTTATTAATAGCGGGCTTCAGTTTATCC
>CAYJSC010000124.1:1899-2968 GCA_964372475.1 uncultured Gammaproteobacteria bacterium
ACACGTATTTATCGTTGAGGCTGATAAATACAATCTTGACTGGAGGCTCTTGCCGGCAATCTCGGGGGTGGAATCTACTTTTGGCCACGCTATCCCTTATCGATCTTTTAATGCCTATGGCTGGAATAATGGTAATTATTATTTTGATAACTGGGAGGATTCGATTTCTCACGTTACGAGGGCGCTATCTCAACATTATGTGGCCAAAGGTGCGAAGACTGTTGATCAAATTGCTCCTATTTATAATCCTGTAACTCCTGCTTCTTGGGGCTTTAAGGTTAAATATTTTATGAAAGTTCTCGATGCGACTCCACCGCATCTTTTGGGTACCTTAAACATCTCCATCGACATCTAAAAACAGTTCAGGATATAATAAGAATCAAGGAATTAAGGAATTAACGTATAATTAAAGCCTCTGTGGCGGAATTGGCATACGCGTACGGCTTAGGACCGTATCCCGGTAAGGGTTGGAGGTTCAAGTCCTCCCAGAGGCACAAAAAGAATATTTTTACTATTATAAGTTTGCTTTAATGATATATATTATTAAAGTATTTATAGCTAATTATTAATATCTCTTTAAAATATTTATTAACTATAAGTCTAAATTTTAAAAAGTTTTAAAAGAAAATGGACGAAAATTTTTTCTTGATCCGCCAAAATCGCTCCTTGAGCCCGCCAAAAGTCGGGCGAAAGGGAAGACTGGTCTGCTTTAAAAAAAGTTCGAAGTTGTTCGTAACTAGAGCAAGAACTTGAGATGTATGTAAAAATATTTTATAATACGCTTTGTATGATAAACCAACAACAATTAATTATAGAAAAAGGGAAAAACATTTTTTATAGTATAAAAAATAAACTGGAAAAAAATTATAAACCCGGCTATTTTGTGACCATAGAAGTCAAATCTGGGAAATATTTTGTCGGAAAGAATCCCACTGAAGCTATTAATAAAGCAAAAAAAAACTTCCCTCGCAGACAATTTTTTTTGTCCCAAGTAGGTAGAGTGGCAGGAATGCTTAAATGAACCCCTATTTGGATCCGCAAAATAATCCCCACCTGAAAGTTAAAATTT
>CAYJSC010000125.1:0-2948 GCA_964372475.1 uncultured Gammaproteobacteria bacterium
TGATCGTCCTGACAATTCAGAAAGAAGTCGCTCAAAGAATCATGGCTAAGCCGCCGAAGATGAACCTGCTTGCGGTTTCGGTTCAGTTTTTCGCCGAACCGAAAATAATCGGTTTTATTTCCAAAGAAAACTTCCGGCCCCGGCCAAAAGTTGATTCAGCGATAATCAAATTGATGCCTAAAGAAAAACTGCCAGCCGATAATCCAGAATGGTTTTTCAAAATCGTCCGAGTCGGATTTTCCCAAAAAAGAAAACTGCTAATCTCAAACCTTGAAAAACTTGGTCTCGATAAAAATCAGCTTGCGGCTATCTTTGAAAAACTTAAAATTAATCAAAGCTCCAGGGCCGAAAATCTCGATTTGGAAAATTGGATAAACTTGGCAAATGAATTAAAATTAGTTTGATGAGTCCTAAAGCCACAGCTATTCTTATAATAGTATTCGCCGTTATATTATCTTTAAATGTTTTAGGTGTCTTTGATTTTCCAAACAAAGAAAATATATCTTTTAAACCGACAATAACTCCATCTTTAGGACCTTCTCCTACTCAAACTAAAATCGCCATGCCAAAGTTTACTCTGGCTCCTATTAAAACACCTCAAAGAACCCCATTAACTTTAAGACCAAGCCCAGCCGCTACACCAAGCCGAGCATCTCAACCGACACAAATTCCTTCTTCTTCAGTATTTGAAAACTTTGACCCATCATCATTTGAGCAAGTATCTACCGCCTTGGACCAATTTGGAAAAACACCTTTTGGAGGAAAGGTTTTATATACTCAAGATTGCGACCCTCTGCTTTGCAGCGGAGCTAATCAATTGGTGGGCATTGGGCCGCCAAAAGGAGGCATCTTTGCGGAAACCGGGTCCACAATACTCTACAGAGAATACGACATATCAGTCGGGAACTGGGTCTTAGGACTGGCTGGATCGCTTAAAGTATGTTGGAACTTTGTTTGTGTTTTTGACGGCTGTATCTGTATCCCTATAGGCGCCGGGCCAGAAATAGAAATGATTGGAACAAGCGAATAAGGATATTCACAGTTTTTGCGACTCTTATAAACAAAAAGTGCTATACTTTAGGTATCCGGAAAAATATGAAAAACATTGGAAAATCCGGAAAAAATAACTACCGAAGGTAGGGATTTTTGGTATAGAAACAAAATGATACCAATAAAAATAAAAATTCTGCTTTTCTCAATGATTGCTGGAGCGGTTTTAATCGTCGCTTCTGTTTTCATAAATGTAAAAGGCATTACCGGTTTAGGCGCCAATATAGGCCAGCTAATAACCAGCGAGGGTAATAATTCGGTGGTCGGACAAAACGGCTCAAATCAAAATAAAATAACCAGGAGCGACATTGACCAAGACGGACTCTTTGACGAGGAAGAACCGCTTTACCGAACCGACCCGTTAAATAAAGACACTGATGGCGACGGATTTTTGGATGGCGAAGAAGTGGCGGCTGGCTGCAGCCCGATCTCGGCCTCGCCAAAGGATTGCAATCTTAGCAAGTTGGGAAGTTCCAATCTGTCAAAAATCAACCTCACGGACTACTTTGCCTCGCTCGTTGTCGGCGGGTTTTTATCGAATGACTTGAAAAAAGAGGGCTCTAAATTCGGAGAATATATATCAGACCTTCAAAATGAAGCCCTGAATATACAAAAAACTCTGTTGTCGGTTGACGAAACGGAATTTAAAACAGAGGTAAGCAAAGATGATTCAAAAAAAGCGTCTCAAGAATATTTAGATAATCTTGAAAGTATTTTTAAAAGCCGCTTTTTAAAACAATCTGAAACGGACATCGGTAAAAATGGTTTTAACGATTTCGACTATTCACCTTACTTGGAAGACGCGAAAACCACATATGAAGGACTTGCCGAACTTAAACCTCCGCCAAACTGGGTTGAACTTCATCAAAAACTCTTAAAATTTTTCTATGAATTAAAAACCTATTTCTTAAATCTTAAGAATCAAGAAAAAGATCCGATCAAAGCACTGCTCACTTTGAAAAATACCGACAAGTTAATAACTGATTATGATGCTTTAATTAAAGAAGTGTCTGAAAAAATAAAAACCGGGGAATTAAAAACAAAAATATTTAATCCATGAAAGGAATTAAACACTTGAGAGGACCATTGCTTATTTTAGCCCTGGTGATTTTGATAGTTTTTTTCGGATTCTATAACCAAACTTTAGGTAGTATATTGCTACCGCCAGGAATTGTTGTCCCGGTTGACGACGCCCGGGCAGTCCAGCTTTTGCATAAATTAGTAGATAAGGAATTGGAGGATGACCCAGAGCAAAGAACATTGGCGGCAGAAAACTTAAACTTGGCTACTAGTTATATAATTAGTCTATTGCGAGCAATGGGAAGAAAAGGCGATATAAACGACACAGGAAGACTGAATATATTCGTAAATAACTGGAGAAATTTCGCCCTTGAGGGTCAGTATCGAGGAGAAGATGTTTGGAGAGGGATCCTTGATATTGGGGTTAATGGGGTTCCGGGAAGAGATATTCCCCCGCTGCTTTGCAAATATATCAGAGAGAGCACGGCTTTTAGATCACTTCAGCCAAGTCCTGTTCCGAAACTGGCCAGCCCCAGTTTCAACCGCAGAGTAAATGCCCTTCAAGAATATCTTGTGAATGCCCGCTGTGACTCAATAGTTGATGAAAACTACGAGACGTTCCTGAATGATTTTAACGCCGGCGGCGGCTGGGATACTTTTGAAAGATTGCTTCAACCGCAAAACAATATTTTCGGAGCAATCCAACTTGCTTTTGATGAATTGACCAAACAAAGACAAATTGAAGAACAGTCAGACACCCAGGAAGCTAATTCCGGCAGCGGATATTTAGGTCGAAGGCAATGTTTAGCTGCCGGCGCCTCGGGCCAATGCGTAATCTGGAGCAACGTTAACATCCCTGCAAAATAGGCAATATCGGA
>CAYJSC010000126.1:0-1743 GCA_964372475.1 uncultured Gammaproteobacteria bacterium
GATGAAAAAAAGGCCGAGGAACGCATAGCCGGCGACGGCTTTTGGACCGGCGAAAAATTCGTGATTTTGGAACCCAATAACCCGCCAGCGATGACGCCGTCAACCGCACTTTGGCAGCAGGTAGCAGAAGCCGGAATGAATGCACGGGATTTTATAACCGAAATTATTGAACTGTCCTTAAAAGCACATAAAAATAAAAGGGGGCCATTATAAACAAACAATCTCACCAACCTCATTGACAGTTGACAGTAAACTGTCAACTATATATAATTGTTCCATGAGGACGCAAACTTCACAAAACATAATTAAATATCTTGTTTTGCAAAAACAAGCTTCGGCCAAAGAACTTGCCGATTATTTGGAAATCAGTCGTCAGGCACTTTTTAAACATTTGTCAAAACTCCAAGAACTTGGGAAAATCGCTAAAATAGGCAAACCGCCCACGGTTTTTTATTTTATTCCGCCGGAAAAAACCCACCTAAAAGAAACACCGACTCGTATTATTGTTAATTCTTCTCTTATTGAAAAAAACTATCTCTTAATTACTCCCACCGGTGAACGGTTGGAAGGCAAGATAGGTTTTACTTATTGGTGTACCAAAAACAATCTCGTACTAGAAAAAACGGTTCGAGAATATGAGAAAACTTTTCAAAAATATGCCCGCTATCAAAAAGATGGTTTAATCGACGGAGGATATAAATTAAAACACACATTTCCTGAAGTTTTTCTTGACAAAATCTATTATCTTGATTTTTATAGTCTTGAACGTTTTGGCAAGACCAAATTGGGTTGGCTTCTCCTTTACGCAAAACAGAGTCAAAACAAAAGTTTAATGGCGGAACTGACCAGGGCTATTAAAAACAAAATTCAAAAAATTGTTGTTAAACATAAAATCGGGGCCGTTGGTTTTATCCCGCCGACGGTTAAACGTCAACTACAATTGATGTCAGAACTGGAGAGAAATTTAAAGCTTCCTTTGCCGGTTATCAATCTTAGAAAAATAAAAACTGAAATTATTGTACCGCAAAAAACTTTAGCCAGACTTGATGAGCGTATCGAAAACGCCAAACAGTCTATTTTTGTTAAGGACACTCTTCCTTATAAAAATGTTTTACTTATCGACGATGCCGTTGGTTCCGGAGCCACACTTAATGAAACTGCCAGAAAACTTAAGGGAAAAGGAATCGCTAAAAAAGTTGTTGGTTTGGCCATCACCGGCAGTTTTAAGGGGTTTGAAATTATTAGCGAGGTCTAAATTGCGATTAATAATCTTGTATTTAATTTTATCTTAAGTATATTGATCCGGCAGATCGTTTTCAAAAAGAATAACTGATTTGGAAATAACGATTTCTTGTAATTTTTTGGTAGCGTCTTGTAAATTTAAACATTCAATGACTCTGCTATGATACTCCACCGTATCATAGTTTTTGGATATATTCGAAATGAAGCCTTTTTTCAAAGCAAGTTTATTTGTCCATCCTACTATTATTAGATAGTCTGTCACTTTCGCGATTTCCTCTCCAAAAATTTCATTTTCTTTTTCTTGTTCGCGGCCCAGCTCAACAAGTCCGGGCGTAATAACTATTTTTCTCGGAGAGTGAATTTCTTTAAGTACTGCGAGCGCTGCCTTGACGCTTGAGGGATTAGCGTTATAGGAATCATCAATAATCAAAGTCCCGTTGGCCCCAACGATAGGCTGTAGACGATGGAGAAGAGGAGTAAGGTTGGAAATTGCACCTCCTA
>CAYJSC010000126.1:1753-2887 GCA_964372475.1 uncultured Gammaproteobacteria bacterium
TAAGTCCCGCTTTTTCCAGCGCTTCGTTTACCACCGGTAAAATATTTAAAACATTATGAGCTCCCAGTAAAGATGTTTTTAGTTCCAGCACTTCCCCACCGTTTTTAATTTGGAAAGAGGAGCCGGTGTTAGAGACCGCGATATTTACGGCAGTAATAGTTGTTAGTCGTTGGTTGTTGGTCATTGGTTTAGTAATTTTATTAGTTAAAGAATATAAAATAGTTTTTGATTGTAATTTTTTGGCAATCTCAAAACAGTAAGGATTATCGCCGTTTAAAACCGCTAGTCCGTTCTTGGGTAGGGCTTCAATTAATTCTGATTTAGCGGTGATGATATTTTCTAAACTGCCAAACCTTTCCAAATGTTGCTTGCCAATAGCCGTAAGAATGCCAATACTAGGTTTAACAAAATTACATAATCCCTCAATATCCCCTTTCTGATACGCTCCCATTTCGACAATAAAAATATCATGATTCTTCTTTAGATCTTTTAATATTACTCGGGCAATGCCAAGAGGAGTGTTAATATTCTCGGGAGTTTTAAGAATTTGGTATTTAGTTTTTAGTACTTGGTATAAAATTTCCTTAACCGAGGTTTTACCATAGCTGCCGGTAATACCAATTACTACAAGTTTGGGATAGAATTTAAGCTTTATTCGAGCGAGGGTAACTATAGTGTTTTTAGCGATTAACTCCGGTAGAAATAATAATTTAGTTACGAGGGTTAAAGTAACAACTGGGTTTAAACCAACTAGAGTCAGAAGTTTTGCTAAAAAATAAATAATCCTGGCTTTAGCTGTCCATTTTAATTGCTTTTTATCCTCTTTTATTTCGGACAATTGATGTTCTCTTGTCCATGTCAGAAAACGCTTGGTATCGTATTCTTCAAGCTGCAGGATAAAAAGTAGGTCTCTTAAATTATTTCTCATAGGCGAATTCTTTGACGAGGCGGCAAAACTCATCTGGCTGTTCGAGGAAGGGCCAATGGGAGGCGTTGGGAATGATTTCCAATTTAGAGTTTTTAATTTTTTGCTGCAGAATTTTAGCATCAGACAGGGGTGTGACATTATCGTTTTTACCCCAAATGATAAGAGTAGGAATTTGGATGCGATCTAAATTACCACTTAAGTGTTCT
>CAYJSC010000127.1:0-2880 GCA_964372475.1 uncultured Gammaproteobacteria bacterium
CACTTTTGAAAACATTTCTTGTTCTTGAGTATATAAATTGTTCAATAGTGAAATTTTATCTACCCCAACAAGAAAAATTAAATCTGCTGTTATCCCCGACTTGCGAAAATTTATTTTATCGGCGGTAATGTCGTAGTTACTGTTTTCTCTTGGTTGAATGACTAAGTTGAAGCGCTTGTTTTCAATATTATAAGAGACTTTTTCGATTGCCCCATCGCTATAATCCCAGGAGATAACGATATTTTTACCGCCAAAATCTTTTTTTACTTCGTCAATGCCGATGAGATCGGACATTTCCACCGTCAAATCCGCCGGATAGATAATGCTAACTGATTTGCGGGAATTTTTAAGAGATAAATAAAGGGCTAATGCCCCAGCAAGCGAATCTAAGGAAGTATTTTCTTTAGTGATAATGACTATATTTTGGGCATTGGTGAGGCTGGATTTTATTTGTGAGATCTCGCTGCTAAAGTCGGACAACATAATTCATTAGCTATTAGCTATCTACGATTGAACTGATACTATCATATCGCCAACTTTAAAGTCAAGGTTGGGATCGATTAAAATACCACTTTCTTCACCTACTTCGGATTTGTTAACCTCTTCTTTGAACCGTTTGATTGATTTAATCCGCGCCATACCAATCTTCTCTTCCTCTCTTTCTAAACTAATAGCATCACCGCGGGCAATTCTGCCTTCGATGACCTTGACCCCTGCGATTCTTTTGTTGTTAAAAGGAAACTCGGCAATAATTTTGGCGCGACCAAAAACTTCGCCAATATCGGTTTCTCCCAAACTTTCTAAAACTTCGGTTATCTCTTCGAGAAGTTTATAAATCACGTCGTAGATTTTGATTTTAACTTTCTCAAATCTCGCCACTTCCTGGGCCTTGTCGGACACTTTGACTTTGAATCCGGCAACAAAGGCTTTTGTTGTTTTGGCTAAAAAAACGTCCGATTCGGAAATGTCACCATAACCTTGCGATATTATTTGCAAACCAGCCGTAGGCAAACTTAAAGTTATCGCTTCCAAAGAATTATAACTATCCGCCTTTAAAATTAAACGCAGTAGTGTTTCCACTTTCGTTTCTGCGCTTTCCTCTATGTTTTGATCAGAAACCTTTATTTCCTCATCGTCTATTTTTTTAGTGCTGATTAATTCACCAACCAGTGGCGGCTTGGTAAAACCCAGAACAATACATCCTCCGGAAGGACCAACAGTGTTAACATTTTGGCCTTTATCGTTAATGATGGCTCGAACTTTAGCTGTTTGTCCTTTCGTAAAAACCGTTTCGCCTACCCTCAAGGTTCCCTTTTTTACAACCAAACTGGCTTCCACTCCTCTTCGGTTATCAATACGCGAGTCAATGACTACCGCTTCTAAATTTGCGTCTTTTTCGCTTACTAAGCCTTGCATTTCCGCTAGTAAAACAATCATTTCCAAAAGCTCTTTGATGCCTTCTTGGGTTTTGGCGGAAATCCCTATAGAAATGATGTCGCCGCCGAAGCCTTCAACCAAAACTCCTTCTTTGGCCAGTCTTTTTTTAATCGCATCTAAATTTCTTTCTAAATCAATTTTGGTAATAGCTACTAAAAAGGGAATTTTTGTCTCTTTAATAATATTAATAGCTTCGATTGTCTGTCGTTGAACATTATCCGCGGCAGAAACTACCAGCACAGCAATATCGGCAATGGTCACTCCGCGGGCGCGAATTTTATTGAAGGTTTCATGTCCGGGGGTATCAATGAAGGTAATATTTTTTTTGCCGTCTTTGGTATCAACTTCCACGCTGTAGGCGCCAATGTTTTGAGTAATTCCGCCAATTTCTTTGGAGGCTAAATTAGTTTGGCGAACAACGTCAAGAAGAGTAGTCTTGCCGTGATCGACGTGCCCCAACAGAGCGACGATCGGAGGCCGAAAGGAGCTGTTATTTTTAGGTTCTTTCTTTTTCTTAACCATATGATATTATTTCCACTTTTAGGGAGCCGCTGAATTATTCTCATACCTTTTCTATGGCTTTGTCTTTTTCCATCTTGGGCTTTTGAGATTTTTTGCTGGCGGCTTTCTTTTTAACTTTTTTAACTATTTTTTTCTTTTCCGTTTCTACTTTTCCTTCTAATCCTTCTTTTACTTCTATTTCTTCTTTCTCCTCTTTATCCTTGTCTTCCTTTTCCCATTCGCTTTTTCCTTTAATATTTATTTTCCAGCCCGTAAGTTTGGCCGCCAGCCTGGCGTTTTGGCCTACCTTGCCGATGGCTAAAGATAACTGTTCGTCGGGTACCAAAACCATGGCGATTTGTTTTTTCTCACTAAGTATTTTGACGTCAAGATCCTTGGCGGGAGATAAAGAGGCGCCAATAAATCGGGCGGGGTCATTGTTCCATTGAATAATATCGATTTTTTCGTTATTCAACTCGTTAATTACCGCTTGCACTCTAACGCCTTTCTGGCCAACGCAAGAACCAACCGGATCGACGCCGCTTTGAGACGAATAAACTGCTACTTTGGTACGATTACCAACCTCCCGGGCTATGGCTTTTATTTCTACTGCTCCCGAGGACACCTCTGGCACCTCTCTTTTAAATAGTCCTTTGACCAATCCTTCGTGTGCTCGCGAAACAACGACTTCTTGGCCGCGAAAGCTTTCCCTTATGCCTTCAATATAAAATACCAGTCTTTGATTGATGCGATATCTCTCGCTTTGGACCTGTTCCTGGGGCGGCATTACCGCTTCCGCCCTACCAATGTCAACGAGGATGTTTGGGCCGTCAAAACGGAGAATCATGCCGTTGATGATCGTTCCTACTTTGGTCGAATAATCCGTAATCACCGCTTGCTTTTCCGCTTCGCGGATTCTTTGTAAAATCACTTGTTTGGCTG
>CAYJSC010000128.1:0-2880 GCA_964372475.1 uncultured Gammaproteobacteria bacterium
TTAAGACTTCACAGTTTTGATTATCCGATTTGAGAATTTGGAGGTTTAATTTTAGAGCATCTTGCCATTTTCCTGACATAGCCGAAGCTATCGCTAGGGTTTTTAGGGCTTGACTGTCCATGGCGGAAGTTTAGAAAGCTAGGTTGTAAAAGTCAAGAGGAAGAATAAATAATTAACAATTAACAATTAACAATGTACAATGTATAATTAAGATCTAAAAACACAACTAAAATTGTACATTTTACATTGTACATTATACATTCTTACTATGTCCGGTCATTCCAAGTGGTCACAAATCAAAAGACAGAAAGGCGTGGCTGATGTCAAAAAAGGCCAAGTCTTTACTAAATTGGGTATGGCAATTGTGATTGCCGTGAGGCAGGGTGGGGGAATTTCTGATCCAGAAAGCAATTTTAAACTGCGTTTGGTCATGGAGAAGGCCCGCGAGGCAAATATGCCGAGGGAAAATATTCAAAGGGCGATTGATAAAGCACTCGGTAAAGGAGACGCGGGAGTATTAGAGGAAGTCGTTTATGAAGGATTTGGCCCAGGAAATACGTCAGTAATAGTAGAGGCAGTTACCGATAATCATTTGCGTACACAGACAGAGGTGCGAAATTTTTTTGATAAATTCGGTGGTCGGTTTGGCGGACAGGGTTCGGTTTCCTACCAGTTTAAAAAAAGCGGCATGATCGCTGTTGCCAAAAACGGTAAAACATTTGACGATATTTTTGCAGTAGCCGTTGATGCGGGGGCCGATGATGTGGAGGAGTCTAATGATGAAATAAATATTTATACCGAGCCACACGATCTACACAAAGTGAAAATGGTCGTCGAGGAGAAAGGATTAACTCTCAAGAATGCCGAGTTAATTTATCGACCGCTCTCCTTAGTCCAAATCGACAAGCCGGAATTGGCGACGAAAATCGTTGATTTCTTAAACAATCTTGAGGATTTAGATGACGTACAAAAAGTTTACTCAAATGTGGATATAGTCATCTAGAAGAATGATATGCGTAAAATAAAAATTAGACTAAGTATTTTTCACTTATCTAAACGACAAATCTTTATTTCCTCGACTTTACTTTTAACCCTTGGTTTAATCGCTACCCAACTTTTACCGACGGCTTTTCGTTATCCCTCGGTGTTGCTACTTGGTTTTTTCTCTTTTCTTTTTTCGGCTTTTTGTCTTCGCGAAAATCTTTCTCGTCACGAGTGGTTAACTCTTTTGACTCTACCGACACTCTTTACGCTTGGTGTTTCTTATTTTTATTTTCTCCTGCCGGTGCGCTGGATTACCAGGCTGCCCGTAGCCATCTTTTATGCTCTTGGTTACTACGGGGTTCTTTTAACGGAAAATATTTTTAACGTTTCCGCCGGTCGGACGATTCAACTTATTAGAGCCGCCCAAACCGTGGGGTTTTATCTGACCCTGATAACCTGTTTTTTATTTTTAGGTCTGCTGTTTTCTTTGCGCCTACCTTTTTTTGTTAACTTTTTACTTGTCTTTGTGGTCCTATCATTGCTTTTTGTACAATATTTTTGGTCGGTGCGCTTAACGGATAAAGTAGAGAGGACGGTTTGGATTTACGCGTGGGTTTTAGCTTTAGTCACTTCGCAAATTGCTTTAGCCATCTCATTTTGGCCAGTAAGAACGGTCACTTCTTCGCTTTTCTTAAGCAGCATCTTTTATGCTTTCCTAGGCATCGGCGGTTATCAATTACAAGAGAGATTGTTTAAACGTGTCGCCCTAGAATTTATTACAGTTCCGATTTTTGTCTTCATTTTGATGTTCCTGACGACTTCTTGGACGTCATAAAATTTTTCCGTATGGCTAAAAGTAGAGAAGAGGGAAGCCAAAAAGGGCCACAAGTATATCCTATAGTTGATGATATGGTTTGATATACATTATGGCTTATATTTTTCACGAAATATTCTTAATTTTTCACGAAAAGTCAAAAACTTATCAATGCCAACGCCCAAGTGCTTCTTTGGAAAAAGAGATCGTCTTACTTACGCGAAGTAGTGTCTAGCTTCAAAAATGATAGATCAGGCCGTATTTATGCTCCAAAATCGCAATACTAACGTTCAAACATAAAAAACCCGAAAGGATCTATGTGGATAAATCAAGATATTTAGCCTCAAAAATCATCATTTAGAGCATAACAATAGGCTAAATAAAGCAGCATTTATAACTGGGGTAGAAGGTTTAAAACGTGCTTACTACTAAATACTTACTACTTAATACTCAATACTAGGCGTCTTAAATCTACAGCAGACGAAACAAGAGAGGCGGAGACTTCCTATCCTCTTATAAAATAACCTTCCGAGTTTGAAGGGTATATAACTCTTGACAGGGAACGGCAATCTTGCTAAAGTGATCATGTCGCACAAGAATACTTTTGCGACATGATGGGTGGCTGGTTTGCAGGGAAGTGCGAATAAAATGTACAATGTACAATTTACAATTCCCAATTAAATTTGTTTAAGATATTTAATATGATCAATTTCCTACCAATTTCTCTACTTATTGTTGACTTTTCAAAAAGCCAGTTTTGGCCTCAAACTACTTCTCCATGCATTTCTTACTTCCCTGCTTTAAAGATGCGATAATTTGTACAAATGTCATTCCCGATCCGCCAGTGGCGGAAATCGGGAATCCATAAAATAATTTAATTTGTATGGAGCTAACTGATGCCATCAGACGCTTTTTAGAGTATCTGGAAATCGAACGCAACTGTTCGGCTTTAACCATCCGTGACTATGAGCACTACCTAAACACCTTTTATGAGTGGTCCAATGCGCATAGCAGAATCGAAAAGGCCCAAGACATAGACCAAGAGCACGTCCGTCAGTTTCGGCTGTTTCTGGCTCGTAAGG
>CAYJSC010000129.1:0-2870 GCA_964372475.1 uncultured Gammaproteobacteria bacterium
GGTAAAGAAAAAGACATTGGTCTAATCCTCTGGTAATAACCGCTTTCTTTCCCAAAAGCTGTCGGAATTTTGGAGGCACGGCTAATCTTTTCTTTTCGTCTATTAAATAAACGTATTCTCCTAAAAACATATACTTATCCACAGATTAAGATGGTTTTCCCATAGTTATCCACAACTCCCCACCTGTATTCACCTTAACCCATTTCATAATAATCAGTCAATCTAAATAATATTATTCTAAAATAAGATAGAATTTCATTTTTATCCACAAATAATTCACAGGCCCGAGCGATAGCGAAGGGTGAGGGCGATGAAAGCGTGCTTTCATCTTCCCGCTTAGCTGACGCTTGCGAGTTGAAGGCAAACTCCGCGGGAGGCAAACTTCATCGACTACGGGAAGATTGTTTAAGAAAAAATCAGCCAAACAAGGCTGATAAAATTCTGAATATACCTTCGGTGAATTTTAAGTAATCGGTAGTTCCACGAAAACAGTAGAGCCCTTGCCTTCGCCCTCCGACTCTGCCCAAACTCTGCCCCCGTGAAGTTCGGTGAATTTTTTGGCAATATAAAGACCCAAGCCCAAGCCCGCTATCCATAATTTGGCTCCGGCCCGGCCCCGAGTAAAGCTTTCAAAAATATTTCCTAATTCTTCCTTGCTTAATCCCTCGCCGGTATCTTTAACCTCAACTAAAACTGAACCCTGGGGATGTAGAGCTGCTGCCTCTTTTAGTTTTATTTTTACTGTCACCCCGCCCTTGCTTGTATATTTTAAAGCATTATCTATCAGATTTAAGACAACTTGTCTTATCTTGCCAGGGTCAATTGTAATTTTTGGCAAAGCCGTTGCCGGTTTCTCCAACTTTAGATAGACTTTTTTCTCATCGGCTTTAATTCTCATCTCATCCACCACAAAAGAAACTATCTGCTCCAAAGAAACTTTTTCAAAATCCATTGACAAAGTGCCAGATTCAATTCGGGAAACGTTTAACAAATCATTGACCAAATCTATTAATCTTTCGTTGCTGTAACGGGTTTTTTCCAAAACCGCTTTCACTTTTTCCGGAACATTGCCGTAAGAGCCCTCCAAAACCATTGAAAGATAACCTTTAATCGCGGTTTGAGGCGTGCGCAGCTGATGGGAAGCCATAGAAAGAAACTCTGACTTTGCCCGCGATAATCTGTCAACTTCGTCGTACGCCGCCTGCAATTTTTTATTCAATACCGCCAATTTTTCCCTTTGTTCTACCTCCTTTAACACGCCTCTAATCAAAAGAGTGCCGAAACTTAAAACCAAGACGAAAATACTGGAACGATAAATAATGAAGGCGATGTCCCTGGCTAAAATCACTTCGGAAAAAGTCGCGACAGAAAGCAAAAACACCAGCACCGCCGTCCCAGCCACCTTAATGTTAAATAGTTTATGCCTCAAAATCGCATAAGAAGTAAATGCAATAAACGGAAAAGAAAAAATTGCACCAAAAGGAACAAACTTGGGATTGTCGAAAAATGCTGGAAGTATAAAGTTTAACGGTAAAATAAACGCGAAGGTTATTACTACGCCCACCAATACAAGTAGAAATTTTCTTCTATCTTGCCGTGAAACCCTTAGTATTTTTCGAAAAAGAATCAAAAAAGAGGACAAAGTTAAACCAAACACTGTTACACCAAAAAGAACTATACCGGGTTCTTCTTTTAGTGTTAGAATTTGACCTTTTTCTGAAACGGTTTCAATTCCAGAAAATACAAAAGGCGTAAGCGTAAGAAAAGATACGATTGCAACTACAGGAACCAGTATTGTTTTATACCAACGAGGGAACCTCATCCTTTCGTTCGGAAAAACATAAAATAGCTGAAAAATCATAAACGAATGCCACACCCCAAAAAACATCTCTGTTCGCAAAAACCAAAAAGCGATTTCTAGACTAGGAATCCTATAGCTCATAAGGTTAAAAAATCCCCAAATGGCAGTTATCACAGAAAAAGCAAAGAATGTTTTGTTTGTTATGCTCTTCGGGGTATTAAAAAGGACAGTGAAACCAAGTAACACCGTAGAGGCAATTGCAATACCAACCGACAAAAAGTCTAAATTGGGTAATATTTCCATAAGCTTAAATAATTGTAGTAGACTCCTAATTACCTAATTACTTTTGAATGTCTTGATAACTGAATCAAGATTTAGAAAATATCGCCCTGATGGAGCTGGGGCATTCAAGGCAATCTGCCTAGCAAAATAACAGAGTACTGCTCCCCGTAAGAATGAAGACTCGCTTATCTGAGGAATACCAGCCAATTCTTTTCCTACTAGGTTAAACGATTGCTTTAATCTCTCTGTTAAGAATTCCGCGTTCATAAAGTCACGTGCCAAATTAATTTTTTCTTGCACCGGAGAAGTGCTGGTTAAAGCTAATACTCTATTTCTGACATCATCTTTTAGATAACCATTAAGCAGTGTCAAATTCGGTTCTAGATCAAAACGCTCAATATCAACCATTAAACCAGCACCATTACCAGTAACCATTAATACTGGAATTTTATAATATTTTGCCCTTTCTCTAATTTTAATCTTAAGTTGTAAATCATCCATCTCCTCAATTAGTAAATCAATCTTAGGTTCGGTTAAAAAATTATCAATATTTTCTTCAGATATACCATTATCAAATATTTCTATTTCGTAAAAAGGATCGATTTCATAAGCTTGCCGGGCAGACAAAACTGCTTTATTAACCCCCAGGTCGCTCAAACTGGCTCTAAATCTATTGAAATTAGATAATTCTAAAACATCATTATCCGCAAATTTCATTTTCTCTGCGCCTCCCTCGAGGACAATACAAAGCGCCCCGGGATTCCCAACGTTTAAACCCGCGATGCCG
>CAYJSC010000130.1:0-2855 GCA_964372475.1 uncultured Gammaproteobacteria bacterium
ATCTTGAAAACATGCTCAACGAAGCGGCGATTTTGGCTGCCAGACTAAATAAAAAAGCCATCGACCCGAGCGACTTGGAAGAGGCGGCGACGAAAGTAAAATTGGGACCGGAGAAAAAACGCCTGCAAAGCGATTTAGATCGCAAAATGACGGCTTATCACGAAGCCGGCCATGCCATTGTTACTTTTAAACTTCCCAATATGGATCCGGTGCATCGGATTTCCATCGTTTCCCGCGGTTTAACTTTGGGGCATACCTTAATTCCTCCTGCTGCCGACCGGACACACGAAACCAAAACCCATCTACTTGAGCAGATTGCCTCGCTTTTGGGTGGTCGCGCGGCGGAAGAGATTATTTTTAAAGAAATGACGTCAGGAGCTTCTAATGATATCGATAAAGCGACCATGATTGCCCGAAGCATGGTGATTGAATTTGGCATGAGCTCTCTTGGTCCGATTAATTTTGGCCCCAGCACGGATATTACGGATTGGGGCAGGCCGTGGTCGCAAGAACAGCCCATCTCTCCTTCCACCCAAGCCAAGATCGACAAGGAAGTGAAAAAAATTTTAGATGAGGCGCATAGGCTGGCGATTAAGATTCTTATTGAGAATAGAAAAAAACTCGATTTGCTTGCCGAAAGACTGTTGAAAAAAGAAACGGTTGAGGGTGAAGAGTTTGAAGAATTGATGAAAACACAGATTAGCGCAAGATTATAGACAAGATTAGCACAAGATATTTGATTAGCACAAGATATTTGAATAGAGCAAGATATGTAAGTATAGATTTTACAGCTATACAACGAGACTAAAGTGAGAAATCATAAAGAGCCCGATCTGTATGTATGAAGATCATTTATATAAAGATTTAACTTATAAAATAATCGGGGCGGCATTTACAGTGCATAGAAATCTTGGGCCGGTACACAAAGTAATCATAGAAATTAAAGCTACAGAATTTCTTTCCCCTGATGCAAAGAATCAGCTAAGTTATTACCTTAAGGGAACAAAGTATAAAATAGGATTGTTATTAAATTTCGGCGTTACCAGTTTGGAAGTAAATCGTAGAATTTATGATAAAAAAATCTAGTGCTAATCTCGTTGGTAAATCTAGTGCTAATCTCGTGTTAATCGATGGCAACGCGGTTTTGCATCGTGCTTTCCACGCTATCCCACCTCTCACAACGACCAAAGGACAATTGATAAATGCCGCCTATGGATTCGTGTCGATGCTTTTAAAAGTAAAAGAAGAATTGCGGCCGGAGTATTTAATCGTTTCGTTCGATCGGCCCAAGCCCACTTTCCGCCAAACTATTTTTGTCGGCTACCAAGCCAAAAGAGCCAAAATGGATGAAGGCTTGGCGGGCCAAATAGATTTGGTACACGAAATTGTCAAAACCATGGAGATTCCCATTTACGAACTGGACGGATTTGAAGCCGATGATGTTATTGGCACGCTGGCAAGGCAAGCGGAAGGATTAAAAATTAAGAATTATAAATTAGAAATTATCGTTGTCACCGGCGACCGCGATCTTTTACAACTAATTAACAAAAATACCAGGGTTTACATGATGACCAAGGGATTATCAGAAGCTTTTATATACAGCGCCAAAGAAGTGGAGGAAAAATTTGGTTTACTACCGGAAAAATTTATTGACTACAAAGCGTTAATTGGAGACAGTTCAGATAATTATTCCGGCGTTTTAGGAGTCGGACCAAAAACCGCCGTTTCGCTTTTACAAAAATATAAAACTCTGGAAAACGTTTATCGCCATTTAAAAGAAATACCCGAAACCTTGCGGCTTAAACTTTCTGATGGATTTAGTTCGGCCAAATTAGCCAAGGAACTAGCAACCATTGTCAAAAAAGCGCCGGTAAAACTTGACTTAGAAAAAGCCAAAGTCAAAAAAGAGATCAATCAAAAAACCATTGAGCTTTTCCAAGCGCTGGAATTTAGGACTCTGCTTCGAAGATTGACAGGAAAAGAAGAGGAAGCAAAAAATAAAGAAGAAAAAGCCAAAGGAAAAAAAGAACAAAACAAAGACCAGCTGGGGTTGTTTTAAAAATGCTGTCTCGGGTAATAATTTTTTGAGTTTCCTATGCACTCTCGCCCTGTACCATTCGGTACAGGGTAAACGAAATAGCAAATAAGCTCGTTTATCCCGAGTTTATCGAGGGGCAGAGGAAACATCAAAAAGATTCTTACCACTCGACAGCATATTGGTAAACTATATGAAAATTGCCTTGGTTCACGACTTTCTTAAGGAGTATGGCGGGGCCGAAAGGGTGCTGGAAACCCTACATGAAATCTGGCCGAAAGCGCCAATTTATACTGCTTTTATAGATTGGGAAGGCCTGGGTCCGCATGGAGAAAGATTAAAAAACTGGAAAATTATCACGAGTTTTGCGCAAAAAATTCCTTTTATAAGCAAGCTATACAGCCCGCTTCGTTTTTTAGCACCGCTTTTTTTTGAAAGCTTTGATTTTTCCGATTATGATGTCGTTATCTCTTCCACCAACGCCTATTACGCCAAAGGAATTTTGATTAAAAAACCAACCATCCATGTTTGCTATTGTCACACGCCGCCGCGGTCTTTGTATGGTTACCAAACCCGAATGAACTGGCAGCAGAATTTTTTTACCAATCTTTATGGCCAAATTGTTAATTATTTTTTGCGGAAGTATGATTTTCTGGCGGCCCAAAGAGTAGATTATTTTATTGCCAACTCAAAAGTTGTAAAAGAGCGAATAAAAAAGTTTTATCGCAGAGATTCAGAAGTGATTTATCCGCCGGTTGAATTAAAGAGAATTAAAGACTTAAAGAATTCAAGAATTAAAGAAGAAGGAAAATATTTTTTG
>CAYJSC010000131.1:0-2808 GCA_964372475.1 uncultured Gammaproteobacteria bacterium
GGATAATTTATCACTTCTATTTCTTCCTCTTCGTCACCGGGAATTTTACTGCGGATGAGATCTCGGGCTAAGAAGATATGGGTTTTTTGGGTTAAATATCCAGGAGACATAGTTAGCACGCCAAGCTTTACTAAATTTTGCGATTTAAACCCAATTTCTTCCTGTAATTCCCGATTGGCAGTTTGTAATTCGTTTTCGTTTTCTTCGATTCTACCCTTTGGCAGGCTTAGTTGATAACTATCGATGGCATAAAAATACTCTCTTACCAAAAGAAGGGTAGTATTGTTTAAAAGCGGAATGATTAAGGCCGTATCTTTTTTTTCTAAGATTTGATAAGTAACATTCTTACCACTAGTTGTTTCCAAAACAATATCTTTTATAGTAAAAAGTTTAGTTTTAAAAATTTCTTTTTCTGACAATCTTTTCATAGATAAGTAATATAATACCACTATGGAATCAAAAATAAAGATGATCGTTATTTGCGGCCCGACGGCGACAGGTAAAACCGAACTTGGTTTGAAACTGGCGAAAAAATTTAATGGTGAAATAATTTCAGCCGATTCCAGGCAAGTCTATAGAGGAATGGATATTGGGACAGGAAAGGACGTAAATAATTTTAAATTTTCAATTTTCAATTTTAAATCAAATTCTAATTTTAAAAACATAAATAAAAAATTTACCATCGGATACTATACTGCAGGAAGCATTAAAATTTGGGGTTTGGATATTGTAGATCCGGATTATCAATTTAATGTTGGGGAATATAAAGAAATCGCGGAAAAGATAATTGCTGATATTTTTAAAAGGGGAAAATTACCAATTATCGTCGGCGGAACAGGATTATATATCAAATCATTAATTGAGCCGTTGTCTTTTGTAAATATTCCGCCTGACGATAAACTTAGAGAAGAATTAAGGAATCAAGGAATCAAAGAATTAAAGGATAAATTACAAAAAATAGACAAACAAAGATTTTTAAAAATGAATAACTCGGATAGAAATAATCCGAGACGATTAATTAGGGCAATAGAAATATGTCTCTACCAAAAAAATCACTCCTTCCACTCTAATAATATATATCATTATAGTAAAAATAATTGTCAGCCAGTAATTATTGGACTGACTGCGGATAAAAAAGTTTTGTTTAAAAGAATAGAAGAGAGAGTTAATAAAAGACTTAAGCAGGGAATAATAACAGAAATAGAAAAATTATTACATAAGGGTTACGACTGGAATTTGACTTCAATGTCAGGACTTGGCTATCAGGAATTTCGCCCCTTTTTTGAAAAAAAAGCTTCGCTTTCCGAAGTGGCAGAAAAGTGGCAGCAAGACGAAATAAAATATGCCAAAAGACAGCTGGTTTGGTTTAAAAAAATGCCCAACATTTATTGGTTTGACATTACCAAGCCTGGATTCTATACTGATCTTCTTAACAAAATTGCCTAAAAGGTCTATAAGCCAGATTCTGTCTTAGACACCATTTCTCTATGTCCTTCGATTTCTCTTTGGACGATGCTCTCAAGCTTCGATTCATCGGGGAAGCTGCCTCAAGCGAATCAATCGGAGATTGCAGCGGGGAGAATTGCCCTTCTTCACTAAAGCTTCGAAGGATAAACCCCTCTAACTTACGTAAAGAAGACAGGATTTTCACCTGACGTTTCACCTAAATCGTCTCTGTGGCTTCACTGTTCCCCCTCCGCCAAGGCTTCGGGGGACTTCCGCTTTCGCGAAACACCCTGCTTCCTGCTGTCTGGACTTTCCTAAGAGTACCGTCTGGTACCCCTCGGTGTCTCAACCTTTTAGGCAATGAATTATATAATGGATTTGACAAAAAAACAAAAAAGTTTATACTCGTTTTTAGTATTTAGTAAATTGTGAGCCCAAATGATTGCAAAAATCACTTCTTGCGTGACGGTGGGGTTAGATAGCGTCCCCATTGAAGTTGAAGTAGACGTAACTTCTCAAGGCCTATCTTCTTTTGCCATTGTCGGCCTTGGCGATAAAGCGGTGGAAGAAGCTAAAGAACGCGTAAGAAGCGCGATTAAAAACTCCGGTTTTGATTTTCCTTCACATCGTTTGACTGTAAATTTGGCTCCAGCCGATCTTCCCAAAGAAGGAGTTGGTTTTGATCTGGCAATTGCCATTGGCATACTTTTAGCGAGCGGTCAAATGAGTTACGATTTTTCAGACAGTTTGGCAGTAGGAGAACTCTCTCTTGATGGCAGCTTAAGAAATACTCCAGGTATTTTATCCATTGCTCTTTTTGCGAAAGAAAAAAAATATCTGAAATTTTTTTTGCCTGAAGTAAACGTCAAAGAGGCGGCCATTATAAACTATGATGGTTTATATCCTCTTAAAAGTTTAAGTCATCTTTTTTCTTTCGTTTCCAAAATGGTGGATATTGAAAAAACACCGCCAGAAACCTTTCAAAGTGTTTCCAATTTTGATTTCGACTTTGATTTAAAAGAAATTAAAGGACAAGAACAGGCGAAACGGGCGCTCGAGATTTGTGCCGCGGGAGGTCATAATATTATTTTAAAAGGTCCTCCCGGATCAGGCAAAACGCTTCTGGCTAAAACTCTTCCTTCGATTTTACCGCAAATGACTTTAACCGAGTCTCTCGAGGTAACCAAAATTTATAGTATTTGCGGCTTATTAAAAACTGATAAGCCTCTAATTGCGTATCGGCCTTTCCGTTTTCCGCATCATACGGTTTCTCATATGAGTTTAGTTGGCGGCGGGCAGCATCCAAATCCCGGTGAAATATCTCTTTCCCACCGAGGTGTTTTATTTCTGGATGAGTTAGCC
>CAYJSC010000132.1:0-2778 GCA_964372475.1 uncultured Gammaproteobacteria bacterium
TTCTGGTTAATGTAGTTGGCGCAAATGGGGGAGTATCAGAAAGATTGTGGGCTAATATCTCTGGTATTCTTGCGGCTTTCGTTACTTTCACTTGGAATTTCATCGGTTATAAATTTATCGTCTTTAAGAAATAGCATATGTCCCTCGTCTTATACAGAAAATATCGGCCCCAGAGTTTCGCTGAAATTATCGGCCAGGAGCATATTGTCCAAACATTAAAAAACGCCCTTTCAAAAGGGATGATTTCCCATGCTTATTTATTTTCAGGTCCCCGGGGAAGCGGCAAAACCACTATCGCCCGGCTTTTGGCAAAAGCAGTGAATTGTCAGAAATTACAAGGATCAGAGCCTTGTAATGAATGCTCTTCTTGCAAAGAAATTCAAGAAGCGCGCGCCATTGACTTGATAGAAATTGATGCTGCTTCGCACCGGGGGATCGATGAAATGCGGGAGTTGAGGGATGGCATTAAATTTGCGCCCACAAAGTCAAAATACAAGGTTTTTATTATTGATGAGGCGCACCAGCTGACCATAGAGGCTGCTAATGCTCTTTTGAAAACTTTGGAAGAACCGCCATCCCACGCCATTTTTATTTTGGCCACCACCGAAATTCATAAAATGATCCCCACCATTATTTCCAGATGCCAGCGTTTTGATTTTAGAAAGTTGACTTTGGAGGAAATTGTCAGGAGGTTGGAATTGATTTCAAAAAAAGAGAAAGTCAGTATTGAAAAATCGGCTTTGGAGCTGATTGCCTTGAATTCGGGCGGTTCTTTAAGGGACGCTGAAAGTTTATTGGATCAGGTTTTGACTTTTTCCGGCGTTCTTTCTGAAAAGGAGCAAATTAAGGGAGAAGATATTAAAGAATTGTTGGGATTGGTGGAGATAAATTTAGTGAGTCAGTTTTGTGATTATCTCATCCAAAAAAAAGCCGATAAAGCAGTTGGTTTTTTAAACGAATTGGCAGATAAAGGTTTTGATTTGCAGGAATTTGCCAAAGCACTGATTAATTATTTAAGGCAGGCCTTAATTATGAAAATAATGGGATTAAAAGAGGCGAACCCCATTATTACTGGTTTAACTAAAGAGGAATTGGAAAAACTTAGTCAACAGGCAGATAATTTTCAAGAAAAAGAACTAAGAAAAACCCTCCAACTCTTTTTGGAAGCTGAAAACAAAATGAAGTATTCCTCAATACCTCAACTTCCTCTGGAGTTGGCCATTGTTGAAGCGATAGAGATAAAATAATTGCTGCGGGGCTAGGACTCGAACCTAGATACGGGCTTCCAAAGAGCCCAGTCCTACCATTAGACGACCCCGCAATATAAGGTAATTATAGTTTAATTTATCTATTTTTTCAACTTATTATAGTATGACGAAAAAAAAGGAAAATAATTTCGCATTTATAGATAGTCAGAATGTGTATAAAGGAACACGGCGAGATTTGGGCTGGGAATTAGATTGGATTCGTTTCCGCGTATACCTGAAACACAAATATGATATCACTAACGCGTACTTGTTCATCGGCTTTATGCCGGAGCATAACGACATTTATGATGAACTGCAAAAAGCAGGTTTTGTTTTGAAGTTTAAGCCGGTGTTACCGAGCGGCAAAGACGGCGTTAAGGGAAACATTGATGCGGATTTGGTGCTGCAAGCCATGATTGATTATCCCAATTATGACAAAGCCGTCCTTATTTCCAGCGATGGTGATTTCTATTCACTTGCTCGTTATTTGTACGATAACAAAAAACTTTTAGCGGTTTTAAGCCCGCATCGAAAAACATGCTCGTCTCTTTTGAGAAAATCGGCGAAAGATAAAATGGTCTATATGGATAATTTGGAAAATAAGTTATCAAAAAGAAAAAGCACCGCGTAGGGACGGAACCCGTACGAAGTGCTTTTTCATATGGATACCATAATGGTAGCAAATACATATAGATTGTCAAGGGGTTTATCCGCAAACTAAAAATATGGTGAAAATAAAAGACTTTTCGAATATTGATAATGTCCAAAAAAAATCGCCAAAAAGGTTTACCCGCCGCAACCTGTGAAGGAGGGCGGTTTTTTAGTTGTCATATGACAACTGTTGACTTATTGGTTGTCATAAGATATTATCCAAGCATATGAACAAAAACATATTTTCAACAACAGAAGTAGCGGAGATATTGGGCATTAGCCGTCAGGCGGTTCTCAAAAAGATTAAGTCGGGTCAGATAAAAGCCAAAAAAGTTGGCCGTAATTTTGTGATTCCAAAAGGAGAATTACCTTTGTTTTTGGGCGAAGCTCTCTCAGAAGAAAAGAAAGAAGGCATTGAGAAGGCGGTTCAGAAGGTAGTTAAAGATTATGGTGAAACTCTAAAACTTTTAGGGCAAGAGTAGTTAATAATGAAGTTTCTTACAGTTCCAGAAGTAGAATATGTTGCTCGTCGGCTGGCGAAAAAACTTATGACATGGGATGAGCCGATACCTGACTTTAGTACGAGATATCCGAATATCCTTGAGGGATGTCTTGCAACGCCTTTCCAAAAATTTGGAGGAAAATCTCTTTATCATTCGTTTACAGACAAAGCCGCCACGCTTTTTTATTTGATGATAAAAAACCACCCTTTTCAAAACGGGAACAAAAGGGTCGCTGTAACCACCTTGCTCTATCTTTTATATAAAAACGGCATATGGCTCAAAGTTGATAATCAAGAATTTTACAACTTTGCCAGATGGGTGGCGGACTCCAACCCACAAGTTAAGGATCAAACCGTTGGCGCCGTTAAAAAATTTAT
>CAYJSC010000133.1:0-2767 GCA_964372475.1 uncultured Gammaproteobacteria bacterium
CCACAATTGACAAGAGGGAAATTTGTAGTTATGATTAAGTAACCTAGGTGACTTAAGCTACTTAGGTTACTTAAAATTATGCCAAAGCGCGTTTATCAACCCAAAAAATTAAAAAGGCAAAGAAAGCACGGTTTTCGAAAATTGATGAAAAGCCCAGGCGGCAGGAAGGTTTTGCAAAGAAGAAGATTAAAAGGCCGTAAGAAACTGAGCGTATAACCGTGCTTGCTAAAAAGAATCGTTTTCCCCTCACCAGCGGATACCAAAAACTTAAAGCAGAAGGAAAATGGTTAAATTCTACCCTTTTTAACCTTCTCTACTTAAATAAATTTCCCAGTAACGCCCCGCAAGTGGCCATCGTCGTCGGGAATAAAATCTCTTCCTTGGCGACAAAAAGGAATCGTCTTAAAAGATTAATAAGTGAAGCCATAAGGCCTCTTCTTTCTTCTTTGCCGGCAAATCTTGGTTTAGCCATTTTTGCCAAAAAAGAAATAGCAAGTAAGAGCTTTGGAGAAATAAAGAGAGAATTAGAAAAGGCCATAAAACAAATAAGTAATTAAACAATGAAACAATTCATTTTAAAATCCATTCGTTTCTATCAAAAATATCTAAGCCCTAATCACGCTTTGGCCAAAGCCTTATTTTTAACCGACAGTTCATGTCGTTTTCTGCCGACTTGTTCCGAATATTCATATCAGGCAATCGAGAAGTATGGTATACTACGAGGATTGTTTTTGGCGTTAAAAAGAATACTAAGGTGTCATCCGCTAAGCAAAGGAGGATGGGACCCGGTACCCTAATTAGAAATTAAAAATTATCGTTATGGCAAATCTTTGGAATACGCTTCTCTATAATCCATTACTACAGGCATTACTTTTTTTGTACCATCTGCTTTTTAATAATTTTGGCCTGGCAGTTTTAGCGCTCACCGTAATTATTAGGGCCATCTTGGTTCCGCTGACGATTCCGGCTTTAAAAAGCGCCAAGAAAATGGCTGATTTAAAACCCCACCTGGATGCTCTTAAGGAGAAACACGGAAACGACAAGCAGAGATTGCAGGCCGAGCAACTTAGACTTTATCGTGAACACGGTGTCAATCCGGTAGCCGGGTGTCTTCCCTACCTGGTGCAATTTTTAGTTTTAATTGCGCTTTATCAGGTCTTTATGTTTTTTATTCAGCACGGAAGGGTTGACAACACGATTGTTAATATGCAATTTTTGTGGTGGGATCTGGCCAAGACGGACAAAACCTACACCCTACCCATTGTCGCAGGACTTACCCAGCTAGTTTTATCTTTAATGATGATGCCCCCCTCCGCCAAGGCTTCAGGGGATAAGCCGGAAACAAATAAGTTAGAGGTCTATAAACCAGATGAGAAAAAAGGCGAAAAGAAGCAGGAAGACATGCAAGAATCGATGCAAAAACAAATGCTTATTTTCATGCCGGCGATGACGGTCTTTATTGGCATATCTTTGCCTTCAGGACTAGCTCTTTACTGGGTAGCAACGACGGTTTTTTCCTTGGTACAGCAATACTTTATCACCGGACTGGGAGGACTAAAGCCTTATTTAGCCAAGTTGAAAATCGGGGCTTAAATTATTAATATAGATAGCAATCATGACAGATTCTGATTTGGGAATCACCAAAGATTTTGTAAGCGAGTGTTTAAAGCTTCTCTTAATCGAAGGCAAGGTCGTCGTGGAAAAAGACGAAGAGACAGTTCGCGTTAACATCGAAACATCCCAATCAGGTGCTTTAATAGGTTACCATGGCGAAGGACTGATTTCCTTACAACTCATCTTAAATATTATGGTTCATAAAAAAACGGGTTCGTGGCAAAGGGTGGTAGTAAACGTTGGCGATTATCGTCAGAAACGCGAAGAATACCTAAGGAACTTGGCCTTAAACGTAGCCGCTCGGGTTAAGGCAACGCAAAACCCCACTACTCTTAATGATCTTTCTTCTTTTGAAAGAAGAATTATCCACCTCGTTTTGTCCCAAGACCCCGATGTTGAAGCATATTCAGAGGGTGAAGGCAAAGACCGCCATTTAATCATAAAACCAAAAACCAACTAAAAACCAACTAACCAATTTACTAACTAACGATAATTACTAAATGTGTCTCGTTTTATTTTCTACCTCCTAATTGTTTTTCTTCCTTCACAACTAGGAAAACATTTTTGGCCGGATTTTGCTTTTGTTCAGGGGTTAAAAATTGACTACCTCTCGCCCACTTTGTATTTAACGGATGTATTTATTTTTTTGCTTTTTATTTCTTATTTGCCAAAGATGTTAAGTAACCTAAGTCGCCTAAGCCACTTAAGAAACTTATGGTTAATTCCTCCAGCGACGATTTTCTTATTTTTAGCTTCGCTTTTTGCCCTAAGCCCGATTATTTCTTTTTTAAAACTTCTGAAAATATTAGAATTAACATTCTTGGCTTTTTATCTAAGTGTGGAACTCGGAAAATCGATCAGTCTAAAAAAAACAGCCATACTTTTGTCGCTGACCATTTTTTACGAAACGGCTCTTGCTGTCTGGCAGTTTTTAGATCAAGCCTCAATTGGCGGATTCTGGTGGTTTTTAGGCGAGCGGACTTTTAGCGCTCTGACTCCTGGTATTTCGCAAACCATCATCAATGGCCAGCTCATGTTAAGATCCTATGGTACTTTCCCCCACCCCAATGTTTTAGGTGGATACCTAGCGATTATATTGCCGTTTATTTTATTTTCAATCTGTCATTGCGAGGAGACCCGCGAAGCGGGGCGA
>CAYJSC010000134.1:0-2766 GCA_964372475.1 uncultured Gammaproteobacteria bacterium
TGTATTTATTTTTGCTGAAACATCAACATTTTTTTCAGGTCATTTACAAACTTTTTTCTACATTATTCTTGTTTCTACCAGTTATTCGCTTTTAAAAGGATTTTCTATCATAAAAGACCAAAAAAAGCGGCGATATTTTTTCCTTCTATTTACTATAACCGGGTGTTTATCAATTCTTATAACCGCGATACAGTCTCTTCCTTTTATCGAATTTGTTTTTAATTCTGCTAGAAGTTTTGACCAGCCATTTGGGTTTCGTACCGATTGGTATTTACCGTGGCAACATTTAATCCAACTGTTGGCGCCGGATTTTTTCGGTAACCCATCCACGCTTAATTATTTTGGCCAATGGAATTATGGAGAGTTTGTAAGCTATATAGGAATAATACCGCTATTATTAGCAACGATAGCAATATTAGGCAGAAGAGATAAAAAGACCTTGTTTTTTGGGATTCTGGGATTATTATCTTTGGTTTTTGCTTTACCCAACTTCGTTTCCTTTTTGCCGTATCAATTACAACTGCCGTTTCTTTCCACCACGGCACCGTCGCGTCTAATCTTTATAACGGATTTTTCTTTGGTGGTTTTAGCAGCTCTAGGACTAGACTTACTGTTAAGAGAGAGAAAAACAAAAGCCATATTTTGGTCAGGAATAGTTCTTGGTTTATTGGTGGCGGTTATATGGCTGGTTATTTTAGTTAATCCATTTAATATAGCAAGCGCAAATCTATTAGTTGCCAAACGAAATCTATATTTGCCAACAGGATTGTTACTGGTGGGGTGGTTAACATTATTTTTATTTGTCATTGCGAGGATCCGCCAGCTGGCGGAGACGAAGCAATCTATTTCCTCTGATAAAAAGATTGCCACGGCCACCTACGGTGGCCTCGCAATGACGAGTAGGTTTATATTAATTTTACTATTGTTACTGCTTACCTCATTTGACCTCTTGCGTTTTTCCCAAAAATTTAATCCCTTTGTGAAAAAAGAGTGGATTTTTCCTTCAACTAAAACCCTAGAATTTTTGCAAAAACAAGAAAAACCATTTCGCATTGCGTCGCTTGATAGTGGTATCCTGCCGCCTAATTTTTCTCTGCCTTATCGATTAGAAACTATTGAAGGTTATGATCCGATCTACGATTTAGGCTACGGCGAATTTTGGGCGGCGGCTAAAAGAAACGGGCCCGACATTTCTTCTTTTAACTTCAACCGCATTATCACGCCGCAACTCGTAGATAATAATTTTGTAAATCTTGTAGGAGTTAAATATTTTTTGTCACGAAGCGAAATTAATGATAAAAATCTTGAGTTGATTTATAGTGAAGGCCAAACAAAAGTTTACGAAAATAAAAACGTCTTGCCTAGAGCTTTTTTGGTAAACAAAACCGTCAAGGCTAAAAATAAACAAGAGGCGATTAGCGCTATGTTTCAAAATCAAAACGATTTAGATAAAGTAGCCATAGTTAATAAAAATGTTGACTTAGAAAACACGACAAAAAACTTTGGCAAAGAGGTCAAAATAATTTCTTACGAATCTCAAAAAATTGTTGTTTCCACTAAATCTGGTATAAAAACTCTTTTGGTTTTAGCTAACATTTATTATCCGGGTTGGCAGGTAAAGATAGATGATAAGAAAGCGTCTGTCCAAAGGGTAGATTATATTCTTCAGGGGGTAGTCGTTCCCGCTGGCGAGCATAAAGTTACTTTTTATTATTTACCAAAATCATTTTTGTTGGGTTTGGCAACAACTTTGTTAGGAGTAGCTTTTATTGCTCTGTGGGGGGTATCAGTATGGCTAAAAAAGTAAGCATTATCATTCCTAACTATAATGGCCAGAATTTATTGGCAAAAAATTTGCCGCAGGTTTTAAAGGCTGCCAATAGATATAATCCAAATACCGAAATTATAGTTGTTGACGATGCTTCAAGCGATGAAAGCATACCTTTCGTAAGAAAAAATTTTCCTAAAGTAGCTTCAATAGCAAAAGAAAAAAACGATGGGTTCTCTACTACATGTAATTTGGGAGTAAAAAAAGCAACAGGAGAAATAGTAATATTATTAAACTCCGACGTTTTTCCAGATGATGGATTTCTAAGTCCTCTAATAAAACACTTTGATGACAGTAACGTTTTTGCAGTTGGATGTTTGGATTTAAGTATGGAAGATGGACGGGAAGTAGAAAAGGGTAGAGGGATAGGGCATTTCGAAAGAGGGTTCTTATTACATGCAAGAGGTAACATTGACAAATCAAATACGCTTTGGGCATCAGGTGGGTCCTCAGCATTCGATCGCAGTAAATGGGCGGAATTAAAAGGCATGGATGAGATTTATAATCCTTTTTACTATGAGGATATAGACTTATCATATCGCGCATTAAAAAAGGGTTGGAAAATAATATTTGATAAAAATGTAATAGTCCACCATAATCACGAAGAAGGCGCCATAATCCTAAAATATTCAAAAAGCGATATCAAAACCATTGCCTACAGGAATCAATTCATCTTTGTTTGGAAAAACATCACCGCTATTAAATATATAATGCAGCATTTTTTATGGTTGCCTTATCATTTAATTAAGGCTTTTCTTAGATCAGATATTCCATTTTTTAAAGGGTTTTTTCAAGCAATGATTTTGCTTCTGTCTAAAATGCCGAAGAAGACAGAGGGGAAAATTAGCGATATGGAAATATTAAAATCGTATCTAATCTAAAAAGATACTTATGAATTTTTTGAAATGAATCAAATTGATGTCGACGTTGCGTTGATT
>CAYJSC010000135.1:0-2746 GCA_964372475.1 uncultured Gammaproteobacteria bacterium
TAAAAAAAATTCGCACCCCGTGCGGATTTTTTTTATTCCCTCTTGACATGATTTTAAGTCTTATGATATTGTCTGATTATTAATCATATTAATAAAATTATGTCTGATACACCGCAAGTGGTTGGAAATAGATCAAAGAAAATCTCTCTGGATAATCTTCCCGATTTATTGACCGTTCGCGAGGTGGCCGACGTGTTGCGCGTTTCGCCTTTAACCATTAAACGCTGGGGCAAAAGAGGCAAATTGCCAGCCATTAGAATTAATTCTCGGGGTGATCGTCGATATAAAAAAGAAGCTATTCTCTATCTTCTGGGAATACAGAGTCCAAATAGTATCTAAGTCACCTAAGTAACTTAAGTCTCTTAGGTTACTTAAAAAGAAATTGCCTGAAGTTGTTTTGCCGCTTCAGAAGGATCTACCACATTAACCGATAAACCTGTTCCCAGTTCAAATCCCGCGCGATGAATAAACCGCGGAATGATTCTTAAATACCAGGTTTTTCCGGGGTGCAGATAATAATTATAGGCAAACTCACCGTCAACACTCATTTTTCTCACCGCCGGGGTTTGAGCTAGTTTGGCCAATTTTTGTAAAGTTAATTGCAAAAGTTTTGCCAAATCGACAATCTCTTCGTTGGTAATTTCGGCAAAAGAAATTTCCCTTTCTTTTCCAACCTGATCTCTTTTCTCCTTGGGCGCGATCCAAACCTCGTAGGGCCATTGGGAAAAATCCGGACAATAAACATTGAAAAAAGTATTTTCACTAACGATGTTGTTTAAAGGTTCAAGAGAAAGCGTATCTAAAGTTATTTGGGAAGGAATTACCACTAACTGCGAATGGGGATGCGTTAAAGATGCGCCGGCGTGTACTCCATGATTACAAAAAATTAAAACTTGCCCGTCTTTTTGGTAAGTCTGATATCTTTGTCGATAAACATTTAAGATTAATTCAACCTGCGACAAAGGCAATTCTTCGATATCTTTTGTGGGATCCGGGCTATGAATGATTACTTCGTGAATATCGGTGATAGTAAATTTATTGGGAACGACTCGCACTTTCCAGCCTGGTTTATTCCAGTTGCCTTCACCGCCGACGCGCCAGACTTCGGGAGGCGTTAGGCTTTCATTACCTTCACAAAAAGGACAGTTATTGGTGGTTAGTGGTTGGTCCTTGGTCGTTGGTGTACTCTTTACCATTTCCGGCCTGTCAACTCTTGTCGGCGCAATCACAACCCATCTCTTAGTACTCTGATCTGGAACAAATTTGGCCATAAGTCTAATGTACAATGAATAATGAACAATTTACAAGGAAGAAAATTAAGAATTTAAAACTTGCAAACTTAAAATATTTTCTCATTGTCACCGCTATAGCGTGAACTTGTAGAAAATTCTTCTTGTATGGTTTATACGGGTTAGCCTCATTTTGATGATACATCGGAATAGCCTCAAAAAGGATACGAATAGAAATTTTTAAGAAGATTTTGGTTGTCCGAGTAGGCCAATTTGTGCAAGTGATTGAAGTACGACTGTTCCTGCCTTCTGGTCTTTTTCTAACATTAATCTGTATTCCTCAATTTTACGTCCTAGTGCATTGGCAAAATCTCTTGTCGAACCAACTCTATTTACCCATCCGGTTTGACCAAAACTGTCGGGATCATGTTCATAAACCATTACGCTTCCGTCATCCTTTAATACAATATTTTCAAATGTCCCTTTTCGCTATTATTTATTGGTCCCTCGTGTCCAAAATACGGAAGTCGAGCTTTTTCTAATGCAGCAAATCCTGCTGATTCACTATGTGTTAAATAAGCAATAAAATCTTCACTTACTCCTAGGTGTATCTCGTCAAATCCTACCATGATTTCACTTATAGGATATCCGGTTTCTTTTGTAGCATTATTTAAGCGAATTAAAACATCAGAAACGGTTTTAAAAGCAGGTTTAAAACCACCTGTCTCGCGATTATCAAAAAGTTTTTGAGCTAATTCAGCGGTTTGACCAAATATTCCTTGTTCTTGAACTGGAGTTAATGTCATATATTTTTGTAATACTTTGCTAATTTTATTACGTTTGAAGTTTTTTGTACAGCTTTAAATATTCCCTCCCGCTTTTTTTCCAGGAAAAATCTCTCTGCATGGCTTGTTCAACCATTTTTTGAAAATTGGTATTTGTCGCGCGAAGCCAGATCCCGCTTCGCGGGAAAAATTGAAAATTGCTTATACCTTCCTCAATTTTTTTCAATAACGCATCAGACATATATTCCTCAAAAACAAATCCTGTTACATTGTCGTTAACTGAATCTGTCAGTCCCCCTACCTTTCTTACAATCGGCAAGGTGCCATAGCGCATGGCAATAAGCTGTCCAAGGCCTGAGGGCTCGAACCTAGATGGCATCAGGAAGAAATCGCTTCCTGCATAAATTTGATGCGCAAGCGCTTCATCAAAACGAGTGATAAATTTAAATTTATCCTTAAATCTACCTTCTATCTTCTGTATTCTATCTTCTAATCCCGGATCACCCGTCCCTAAAATAATCACTCTTACGTTTTGACTGCTTAAAAGTGTTTCCAAGGCAGGCAGTAAAATATCAAATCCTTTTTGCTCGGCAATTCGCGATACCATGCCAAAAAGAGGAACTTTTTTATCTTTTGGTAAACCTACAATTTCTAACAGCTTGGCTTTATTATCGAATTTTGCCTTCATGACGCCCTGTATAAGACCCGACCTTGAAAAGGTATAATTTTGTG
>CAYJSC010000136.1:0-499 GCA_964372475.1 uncultured Gammaproteobacteria bacterium
GCCGGGGCTTGGCAAAACGACCCTGGCTCATTTGGTGGCCCGCGAAATGGGAGTCAATATTAAAATCACTTCCGGACCAGCCTTAGAACGGGCAGGAGATTTGGCGTCGATTTTAACCAATTTGGAAGAAAACGACATTTTATTTATTGACGAAATCCATCGCTTAAATAAAGTCGTGGAAGAAACTCTTTACCCGGCGATGGAAGATTATGCCATCGATATTGTGATTGGCAAAGGACCGTCTGCCAGAACTCTAAGGCTTGATTTACCCCATTTTACGATCATCGGCGCGACGACCCGAATTGGTCTTTTATCATCTCCCCTTCGCGATCGGTTCGGCGTTATTCACAGATTGTCTTTTTATGAGTCCGAAGAACTGGCAAAAATTATTCATCGCGCGGCGGAAAAATTAAAGATTCCCATAGATGAAAAATCTCAGCGCGAGATTGCTATTCGGGCCAGGGGAACGCCTAGGATATCTCTTAAATTATAAAAGCGA
>CAYJSC010000136.1:509-2734 GCA_964372475.1 uncultured Gammaproteobacteria bacterium
ATATGGCTCAAGTTAAGGGTAAAGGTGAGGTTACGGACCAGATACTTGTGGAAACTTTTCGCATGCTTGAGGTTGATCCGTTGGGGCTTGATGAGTCGGACCGCAGATTAACCATGGCCATTATTGAAAAACACGATGGCGGGCCGGTAGGTATCGAAACCATTGCCGCGTCAATTTCGGAAGACGTCGGCACGGTAGAGGAAGTTTTGGAGCCCTATTTAATGCAGATGGGGTTTTTGAAAAGAACACCGAGAGGTAGAGTGGCAACGCCTAAAGCTTATGGTCACTTAGGGAAGAAAATGACAAATAAGCAAATTTCAAATATGCAAATGAAAATCAAATTATAAATATCAAATAAGATGAGCCCGAACAAAGATATACACGAAAGAATATACCGTTTTGTTATTAGAGTAATTAATTTAACTAAAGTATTACCGAAAACTCCACAAAACGACAGAATTTTACCTCAACTAGTCGATTCGGTAACCTCGATGGGGGCGAATGATCAAGAGGCTGATGCCGCAGAATCGAAAAAAGATTTTATTGCAAAATATTCAATAGTTAAAAAAGAAAACAAAGAAACAAATTATTGGCTAAGAGTAGTTTACGATACCAATATGCACTTACAAAAGAGAATGGATTTGTTAAAGCAAGAAGGCTACGAGATACTAAAAATAGTATCAGCTATAATTTTATCTACCAAAAGAAAAATTTAACATTTATTATTTAGAATTCACTTGAAATTTGTCATTTGCTTATTTACTTATTTACTTACTATAATAACTGTTTATTATTATTTAGGGCCTGCAGTTTAATGGTCGAATGCGATCATGGCATGATCGAGGAGGGGGTTCGATTCCCCCCAGGTCCACCCCTTCGCCCTATACCGTACGGTATAGGGCTTCGGGTGAAACCCCCGCTTCCTTTCCTCTTGACAATCGTGTATAATGGCCCTGGTTCTACTCCAGTAGCCGGAAAATCCGCCAAGGGCGGATTTCGTCCCGCAAAGCGGGACTCAACTTTCTCTTTGGTGGAAAATTCCCCAGGGGAAAAAAGAAACTGGGGAATACATTCCCCCTTCGCGATAACGGGGGACAAGCCAAAGAGGAGGTGAAAAAAAATTCAAATTCCAAATGACAAATTACAAATTAATTTGTTTTGGATAAAAACCATATGTCAAATTTAACAGATCAAACGTTGACTTGCCGCGATTGCGGTCAGCCATTTACCTGGACTGCTGGAGAACAAGAATTCTATCAGCAAAAAGGTTTTGCCAACCCGCCATCAAGATGCCCAAATTGTCGTCAGGCCAAGAAAGCTAATTTTAACGCTTCGAGGCAAATGTTTACGACAACTTGTGCCAAATGCGGCAAATCAGCCCAAGTTCCTTTTGAGCCAAGAGGAGACAAGCCTGTCTATTGCAGTGACTGTTTCCGCGCACAAAGAGGAGCCTAAAGAGCGGAAAATAGAAAGTAGATAATAGAAAAAACTACTTGAAACTTAAAATCCCCGGCTTAGCCGGGGATTTTTGGGGAAAAGAGCATACCAGCTTTCGCTCGAGCACCGAATTGGTATGTTTTATTTTTTATCTTTAGCCTCATTCTCCGCCGGAGGCGGACAGGCGATGATACATCGGAATAGCCTTGAAAATTAAGGAATTAAGGAATTATAGAATTAAGGAATTAAGAAATTAACGAAACAACCAATTTCAAACTGACGCGAGAATTAGCACGTGCTAAATTTGGCGCCAGAGTTTTAGTAATATGTGTGGTAAATTCATACCAGTTTGATGCGGTCGCATTTTGTTGGTATGATTTTGGTAAATTACTTTTTATTCTTGTGTTTTAGGCTGTCGTGATTTGACAAAAGAGAAATTTTATGGTAAGATTAAAATCGTAAATATGAGTACACAAATATCACAGGAAAGAGCACAACTTGAAGCCATGACGCCAGCCCGGTTGGCAGCGGAGCAAGTTCTAAACCAAAGACGCATCAGGGCCGGCCTAACAGCAGGTGCAAAAAATTTGGGTTATACATTTGCAGCTTTTGGTCTTGGTTTATTTACCCTGGCTTCTATGGAGAAAAATACCGTTGGATTCACGTTCTTGCCTCCGTTTTTGATAACTGGACGCGATGTAATTACTTCGATTAGTACTTTTGCATTGAGTGCAAGGTCGTTGTTTGGGTGGTTCAGACAAGTACCCTGAGCTTTTAATCCACCCTCC
>CAYJSC010000137.1:0-2712 GCA_964372475.1 uncultured Gammaproteobacteria bacterium
CATAGTAGAGTTATAAGCATAAGAACCAGATTTTAAAGTGCCCGAATAAACCCTGACATAGGTTAATTTCCCTACGTGAGGATCGACTTGAATTTTGAAAGCCAAGGAAGAGAATGGAGCCTCAATTTTATGCTCTCTTTCTTCCTCTGCTCCTGATTTGGGATTATATCCGGCGGTAGCTTTGATGTCAAGCGGAGACGGCAAAAAATCTATCACGCCGTCCAATAAGGGCTGTACACCTTTGTTTCTTAGCGATGATCCACAATAAATGGGAACCAGCTTATAAGAAATAGTGGCTTTTCTTAAGCCCCCCTTGAGTTCTTCCAGAGAAGGCTCTTTACCGTGAGTCAAATATTGTTCCAAAAGGTCATCGTTGGCTTCACAAATTAATTCCACCAGGCGGTGATGGTATTCTTCAACTTGGTTTTTAAGCTCTCCGGGAATTTCATCGCTGGTTTCATATTTTTGGCCTAATTCGTCGCCTTGCCAGATCATGCTTTTACGCGTGAGTAAATCGACCACTCCTTTAAAGCTTTGTTCTTTACCGATTGGCAAAACATAGATCGCCACGCGAGCCCCGAGCCTGTCTTCAATCGTTTTAACCGTATGAAAAAAATCAGCTCCCAGTTTGTCCATTTTGTTAACAAAACAAATTCGGGGGATGTGGTATTTATCCGCCTGTCGCCAGACAGTTTCCGATTGCGATTGCACCCCCTCTTCGCCGTCTAAAACGGTTACGCCTCCATCGAGTACCCTAAGACTTCTTTCTACTTCAGCCGTGAAATCAACGTGGCCGGGAGTATCAATAATGTTTATCCGGACATCCTTCCAAAATGCGGTTGTCGCGGCGGCGGTGATAGTTATACCTCTTTCTTTTTCTTGCTCCATCCAGTCCATGACTGTAGTACCTTCGTCAATGTCACCAATTTTATAAGTTTTTCCGGTATAAAAAAGAATCCGCTCGGTGGTAGTGGTTTTTCCCGCATCAATATGGGCAATAATACCAATGTTTCGGATTTTATCTAGAGTATAAAGGCGTGTGCTTGTTCCCATAACGTTTTTTTACCAACGGAAGTGAGCAAAGGCACGATTCGCCTCTGCCGTTCGGTGGGTATTGTCCCGCTTTTTAATGGCTTCACCTACGCCTTTTACTGCATCAAGCGTTTCTTGGGCTAATTTATAACTCATGATGGGATTTTTTTTATCTTGAGAAAGAAAATCTTTCGGGCTTCTTTTTTGGGCAGCCACAATAATCCACCTGATAGCCAAGGCCTCTCTGCGGTCACCTCGTACTTCCATTGGGACTTGATAAGAAGCGCCACCGACTCTTCTTGGTCTTACTTCCATCTTTGGCGACACGGTGGCAATAGCTTGATTTAAAGTTTCTAGAGGGTCTTTGCCTGTTTTTTCCAAAATAACAGCCAGCGCTGAATAAATCACTTTTTGCGCCACGGTTTTTTTGCCATCGCGCATCAGACGGTTAACAAATTTGGTCACCAAGCGGCTCCCATAAATGGGATCGGGATCGGCAATTCTTTTCCTAATTTTTGCTTGTCTGGCCATATAGATATAAGATTAGTTTGCTGGGGTGGCGTTGGCATCACTGGTAGGAGTTGTTGCCGGGGCCACTTTTGCTGCTCCTTGCTGCGCTTTAGCGCCATATTTAGATCGGCCTTTTCTTCGACCTTTGACACCGGTACTATCGTATTTACCCCTCACGATATGATATTTTACTCCGGCAAGATCTTTAACTCTTCCTCCTCGAACCAAAACAATAGAGTGTTCGGCCAATTCATGACCGATACCACCGATATAGGCGGTAATTTCTTGTTTATTCGATAAGCGAACTCTGGCTACTTTGCGAAGAGCTGAATTGGGTTTTCTTGGCGTCATGGTTTTAACGATGGTACAAACGCCACGTTTTTGCGGCGCGTAAAAACTTTTCCACTGGTGATCTTTAGCGCTATAAAATTTTCTCAGCGCCGTCACGCGAATCTTTTTAATAATTTTTTTTCTACCTTTACGTACTAATTGATTAATCGTTGGCATAATTTTTTTAAATTAGACAATGGTCGCTCTTTCCAGATTAGTCGGAATGAGCCGACCAATTATAACATTTTCTTTAAGACCAATCAGCGGATCTTCCAAAGCCTGCAAAGAAGCTTCGGTTAAAACATTGGTTGTTTGTTCAAAAGACGCGGCCGACAACCAGGAAGAGGTAAAAAGCGCGGCTCGGGTAAGTCCCAGAATAACCACTTGCGCCGTCGATGGTTCTCCTCCTTCGGCCATGATTTTGGCATTTTCCCCATCAAAAAGTGGTTTGTCTACCATCTCGCCGGGAATAAGAATGGTATCACCAGAAGTCTCGATGCGAACCTTATCGCTCATTTTCTTGACAATGACTTCAAAGTGTTTATCATTAATCGGAATTCCCTGCGATTCATAAACGTTTTGGATTTCGTCAATTAAATAGCGTTGTGAGCCTCTTAGTCCCCGAACTTTCAGAACTTCTTTAACGTCTAGATAACCGCTGGCCAATTGATCTCCTGAAGAAACCAAGTCGCTGTCTTTAACTTTTAATTCGCTGGTCAGAGCAACTAGATATTCACGTTCTTCTGGAGGCTTAGTAACAGTATTTTTAACTCTTACTTTATAACCGTCAGCGGTTTCTAAAACTTCCACCTTGCCAGAAATTTCCGTAATGGGTGATAA
>CAYJSC010000138.1:0-2707 GCA_964372475.1 uncultured Gammaproteobacteria bacterium
CCACCGCCGCCCCCACCGCCAACAAATACACCGACCAATAAGCCGACGCCAACACCTACTAAATCGCCAACGCCGACAGCGACTCTGACACCGACAAAAACGCCTACGTTGACTCTGACACCTACGGCTAGCCCGTCTATTACCCCAACTCCGTCAATAAGTCCCTCGGTAACGAAAACGCCAACCCCGACGACAACTCCTGGCCCATCCGCTTTTCGACATAAAATTTGTCAAAATAACGCCTGCGTTGAAGTGGACTGTTCGCCATCCAACCAGCCTTGTACTAGCACTTGTTCTTCGGATGTTTCTTGTCAACCGCCGCCGGTGGTACCGACAACTCCCAAGGCCGGTAATATCATACCTACGGTAATGACTATTGTCGGCGGAGCAGGATTATTGATTCTGGGTTTAGTACTTGCTTTATAAATAGATTCTTATTAAAAGACTTACGGTGATAGTTAATTTTCTACTACTGTTTTTTTTATTACTTCTTTTAACGATTCTGCCTTTAGTTAATTTTTCCTTTTTTGCCTTTTCTTTTGAATTTAGTAAATTTAGCGTTTTTTTATTTTTTGCTGGTATCTTAACTTTTCTGATTGGTTGGTATTTGCTAAAGCAAAAAACGCTCATCCTGCCTGCAAAAAAAATCAGCCTCGGGCTATTATTGTTTTTTATTATCTATCTTGTTTCGGTGGTTTTTTCCGTTAATCCCTTAACTTCTTTTTTGGGTTATTTCGGTTTTTTCACTGGCGGATTGATCTACACATTTTTATTACTAATTATTTTTTATCTCGCTTTTCTTCTAAATAGAGAAAAAGTATTAATCCTACAAACAATGTTTTTTTCGGGAACACTAGTAGCCATTTCTGGCTTATGGCAATATCTAACTCATTTTCAAAGGAATTCAGAATTTATCTATCGCATCCATGCAACCATTGGGCAGCCGAATAGGCTGGCCTTTTTTTTAATGGCGCTTTTACCTATAGGATTTTTTCTATTGCTTTGGGAAAAAAGGGTTTTTACTAAAGGCATTTATGGCATTTTTTTAATTTTGAATTTTTTAACTTTTCTCTTAACCTTTTCGCGCAGTTCTTTTGTCATCTTATCAATAACTTTTCTATTAATTATCTGGTATCTTTCTAGAATAAAAAAAACAATCCCCAAATCCGTACTCATATCTTTCTTTTTAGGAATCACCGTCTTCGGCCTTATTTTTGCGCAAAGCGCTATTTCGACGTTTAAAAATTATAGTAATAGTTCTCTTTCTTTGCGTCTTGCCGAATGGCAGGGAAGCACAAAAGCTATTTTAAACAGAAACGTTCTTCGTCAATTTATCGGATTTGGTCCGGAAACTGCGTACTTTGTTTTTTTTAAGTACCGGCCCGCTACTTATAATCAGAGTCAAGAAGAGACGGCCGTGGGGCCAGGACAAATTCGAAACCACTATTTAAACCTTTTAAGCGGAATCGGCCTGCTGGGTTTAGCCGCCTACCTTTTTTTGACACTACATATCTTGAAAATCGCTTATAAAAATAGCAGCAAAGATTTCCTCGACAGCGGAGTATTTTTCTCTCTCGTGGCGATAATGTTAATGTCATTTTTCTATTATCAAACCGATGCCGTACTGGTGATTTTTTGGGTTTTAGCAGGATTAGTAATTGGCGGTACAACCAGCATTGATATTGGATGGGAGACCAAGATTCTTAAAAAAATAGCGGGAATTTTCTTAATGGGAGGCGGACTTGTGCTTTTTTACTCCGTCATAAGATTATCCCTAGCTCATTACTATGCTAGTGCCATAGCGACGGAAATAAATTTTCAAAAGGCCGTAAACTTAAATCCTTTATTCGATGTCTACAGGCGCAATCTTTCCAAGTTTTATATGTATGAAATGTTATCAATGAAAGATTCGAATAAGGAATTGGCCCTTCGTAATTTTACGAAATCACAAACGAGTATTAACGAGGCTCGAGTACTTTCCCCGATCGATATTAGAAATATTAGACAGCTTTTGTTAATCAAATACTACGGCGGGATCTATTTTGATAAAAAATACCAGTATGAAAACGTGGAGGTTGCCAGGAAATTGACAGATTTATCGCCGACCGATCCTTTATCTTGGGATCTTTTAGGGTTGGTTTATTTGGATATCGGACAACTACCGGAAGCAAAAACGGCATTTGAAAGAGAAAAAGATTTGGTTCCAAATTTTCCTGGCGTTTACCTACACTTAGGAGAGGTGGCAAAGCAGCAAGGTAAAATTCAAGAAGCGATTAGGCTTTACGAAAAGGCCCTACAGTTTTCTCCTGGGTTGGAGATGGCCAAACAAGAATTAGAAAAAGCTCAAAAACTAATCCTTCAAAAATAACTCAACGCGGCTTTGTATCTCTTGCCAATTACCGCTTCTAGGAATAAGAACCCAAGCACCATAATCAGAAACGGGAGGGTTAATTAAAAGCCCGGGTTTTTCCTCTGTCCCCTGATCTAAAGAGATTGACTTAAGTGAAGATAAATTAGTTTGCGAAAAAGTTTTGCCCAAAAAGAGCAGTTGCTGACTGGTTAAATCGGTATCCAGATCATTTTTAAAATCGGCAAACATCCGAAAGAAAACAATGGGGTTTAAGAAAATCTCTGGTTTAATAATTTTGGTTTTTATAGCCTCGATTAATTTTAATTGCCGTTTAGAACGGGCAAAATCAGTTCCTTC
>CAYJSC010000139.1:0-2706 GCA_964372475.1 uncultured Gammaproteobacteria bacterium
TATCTAAAAAAGTTTTTAACATCAATTTCCGAAAAAGGAAAAGTTATCGTCATTGGTCGTGGTGCTAATTTCATTTTAAAAGACGCACTGCATATCCGGCTCGTTTCGCCACTAGAAACGCGCGTGAAGAACCTCATGGAATTAAATAAATACACCGGAAGCGAAGCACGCCAAGCATTGGTAGAGGCTGACGGACAAAGAAAAACATATATTATGAAATTATTCGGCGCTGATATTGATAATCCTATCAATTATGATTTGGTTATCAATACTAAAAATTTAACATTTAAAGATGTAGCGAAAGTAATATTTGAAACCACCAAGGTTTCTTCTCTGTTTAAACCGCACCTAGCAATCAGTAAGTAACCTCTCACAAAGTAGGCGTCGGCGATGGCGTTATCTGGCAACGAATTTTCGGCTCGGTGCCGCGGGCGAAATATTCGGTTATCGTTGGGCAGCCCTCACAAGGAAGAAGCCCATTCCAAGCACAAACTTTAACCTCAATCACATCCTCACTTTTACCAATCATTTCATTGGCTTTGTTTTTTAAAAGATTGGCCATGATGTTATGCCAAATCGGCGCGGCGCCGGTTATTCCGGAAGTCAGATAGGGATGCATCGGCGCGTTGTTGTTGTTACCAACCCAAACTACCACCACAAAGGAAGGTGTATAGCCAATCGTCCAGTTATCTCTTTTATCATTGGTTGTTCCGGTTTTAACCGAAACCGTTTTCCCGGGAATATTTAAGGCGGAATTAAAACCAAAAGCCGTACTTCTAGCATTATTATCAGCTAAAATATTGGATAACTGGAAAGCAACTTCAGATGGTATAACCTGACTGCCGCTTTTGGTTTTCGCCTGTTCTAAAACGTTTCCTTGATAATCGGTAATTTTTAAAATCGGCGTTAATTCCTGCTTTTTCCCCTCGTTTGCCAAAACGCCGAAGGCTTTGGCCATATCCAGCATCGTCACCTCCCCACCCCCTAGCGTTAACGACAAACCAAAACGACCCTCGTCTTCCCAGGTCGAAATTCCCATTTTTCTTCCCATCTCGACCATGGTATGAACACCAATTGCATTAAGTACTTTTACGGCCGGTACGTTAAAGGAGTTGGCTAAGGCTGACCGGAGCGTCACTTTGCCGTGAAATTTACCATCGTAATTAACCGGCGCGTAAGGAGGCTGTCCGGGAATCCGAAAAGAAATCGGCGAATCATCAATGACTGATGACGGGGTATAACCACGCTGTAGGGCCGCCGAATACATTACAGGCTTAATCGATGAACCGGGCTGGCGCCGCGCCAGTGTGACATTGACGTTGCCGTCATTGGTAAGATCAAAATAATCGCGCGAGCCGACCATCGTGAGAATTTCCCCGGTTTTGGGATTGGTAACAACGGCAGCGCCATTACCCACCAATAAATTTTTTAAATTTTCCATTTCTTTGGCCACTTCCTCTTGCGCCATATCTTGTATATTAAGATCTAGGCTCGTGATCACGTTCAATCCCCCCTGCTCGACTGTTCGCAAACCGTATTTTTTAACCAAAAGATCTTTGATATACATCACAAAGTGCGGCGCCTTAATTTCAATGGCTGGTGCCGCGTAGTACACCCCTTCTTTCTCGGCTTCATCAGCTTCTTGCGAAGTAATATATTTATCCTCGGTCATTCTTCTTAAAACCTCCTGTTGTCGCTCTTTGGCCAACTCCGGATACGCCCCAAATGGCGAGTAATAGGAGGGCGCCGCGGGAAGCCCGGCTAACAAAGCGCTTTCCGCCAAATCCAATTCCGTTACTTTCTTTTTAAAATAGGTTTCAGCGGCCGCTTCCACCCCCCATGCCGTACCGCCGTACGGTACTTGATTAAAATACATTTCTAAGAGGTCTTTCTTGGTATAAATGGTTTCTGCCCAAATCGCCAAAACGACCTCTTTAATTTTTCGCGACCAGGAAACTTCGGAAGAAAGCAGGGCGTTTTTAATCAATTGTTGGGTGATCGTCGAACCGCCCTGAAGCGGTCGGCCGTTGGTTTTACCATTCCTTAAATTTACCAAAAAAGCCCTTAAAATTCCCCTGAAGTCAACGCCCCGATGCTGGAAAAAATTTTTATCTTCAATGGCGACGGTAGCATTAACCAGATTCTTTGGTAAATCATCCAAGTTTACAAAGCTGCGATTTTGATTGGCATAAATTTGAAATAATAATGTACCGTTTCGATCATAAATTTTAGTTGAAAGCGGAATTTCTCTGGCGCTTAAAAGTCTGGGATTGGGTAATTCGTTTAGCCAAAAAGAAACAACTAGTGGCGTTACAATAACAAAAACTGCAAGTAAAACTCCCAATAATAAAAATTTCAGCTTCTCCAAAAATGGGGGTTTGGCCGGATAAATTTGTCCTTTTGTTCGTACAACTACTGCGCCCTTTGCGGTAATCGTTTTTTTTCTAAAAATTTTTTTAATGGTTCCCCATTTTTCTAAAAGGATTTTGCTTTTCTTAAAAAGAGTTGGAGGAAAATATTTAAGTTGTTTTTTGACAACCCCAAGATTTGCTAAAAATACTAATTTTAAGACCCTAATTTTTAACTCTAAAATCTTCCATGGTTGTTTTTTAATTTTTTTTGGTTTTGGTGTAGGCTTGACTTTTAATTGTTTTAAGGATTGGCTGAGTGAATTTTTTTGGTCAACTAGTTTTCTTAATGCTGAGG
>CAYJSC010000140.1:0-2668 GCA_964372475.1 uncultured Gammaproteobacteria bacterium
TAATATTAAATGGCGCTTATCAAAACAAAAGCCTCTGGGATGATTTGACCAAATTTAACTCTTACGGCCATTTGCAAATCTTAAAATGGCTAGTTAGCGGCCAGCTTTTTGATAACGACCGATTGCCGGTTTTAACAATTCTTATTGCCATGGGTTTTTTCTATAGTCTATATTCTTTTTTCTCTAACTTTAACTGGCGGGTGGCTCACGTTGGCTCTGATCAGTTTTCGAGGAATTCCGGCGAAGCCGGACCGCAGAAAACTGCTAGCAGAGACGGCGCGAGACAGGACCCGCCATCCCTGCTTTTCCCTCTCCTTTTCCTTTTCTGGCTTATTCTATATTTCGGCCGCTATACCTTTGGGGGCTTATTTGATCTTTTACCCATGACTGAAGGCCTGCACGGCCATAGACTGATTAATGGCGTCCATTTTGCCGGTATCTTTTTGGTCGGCCTATCCCTCGAATGGTTATTTTTGATCTTGACAAAAGTTATTAAAAATCGTTCTCTTTCCTTAATCACCCTAATTTTCCTAACCGCCCTAATCCTTAGTCCCGCCCTCAAAGAGCGCTATGACTATTTAAAATTTAACGCTTATTCGATCAGGGTTAACACTGCTCTTTACAATCAAGAAGCCACTGATTTTAGTAAAATCCTAGACAAAATCAGAGAGCTTGGTCCTTCTCGCATCAATATTGGCCGTCCCGGCAATTGGGGTCGTAATTTTTATGTCGGCGCTTTTTCCGGTTACTTTGTTGCGACCATTAATAACTTTGATGTCATAGGCTTTGAGCCCGAATCCTGGTCCCCAACGACTGATATTGAACAATTTTTTTCCGAGTACGATCCAGCTTACTATAACCTTTTTAATATTGGCTATATTATCGCCCCGCCCGAAGAAAAATTTACGACAGCTCCTTTTGCTAAAAAAATCGTGCAGTATGGAAAGTTTGTTTTATATAAAGTGGATACGGCAGGTTTAGCAGCAAATAATCTTTCAAATTTTGATTTCATAAATTCTGATTTACAAATTTATACTAACAAAAATATTAAATCCAATCTCGACCGGCTTTGGATTGGAAGTAAATTAATGCCAGCGCGAAACCATCCTGCTATCGTTTATTCCCCCAACCACCCCAACCTTCCTAACCTTCCTAATTCCCTAACCATGCTGGATTTGGCCAATTATAGGCTCGGCAAACCCGATGATAAATCAGAAATTTTAAACATCTTTGCCCAAAACCCATTTGATCTAACCACTAATAACCATCTACTAAACACTTCTACATCTACTCCTTCTGGTACTATCCTTAGCGAAAAACTCCGCAGCAACTACTTTGCCGCCACGGTCGAAACCCCAAAAGACAGCATTCTTATGCTAAAAGCCTCTTTCCACCCCTTCTGGCAAGCCACTATTGACCAAAAACCAACCACCAAGTCCATGGTCGAGCCATCTTTTATGGCGGTTAGAGTTCCCGCGGGAAAACACGAGGTGGAGTTTAAATACTTTCCGGCAAGTTATAAGATTGTTTTAATGCTACTAGGTCTTTTCGTCTTACCTGGACTCTATTTTTTCCTAAGGCGCTACAAAAAATATCTCTCCTGAGTTAACCTTTAGTCTATTTCTTCAGCTATTTTTAGGCAACTTGCCTACCCTTGACAAGCCTTCTTATGTATTGTACTATTAAATACATGAGCACCCAAATTGATCTGTCAGATATTGAAGGCTTTGAATGGGACGAAGGAAATCTCACGCACATCAATAAACATCGTGTCGAGTATTTTGAATGTGAGCAAATTTTATTTAATATACCACTGCTTATAGATGAGGATAAAACCCATTCTCAAAATGAGCAGAGATTGAAGGCCTTAGGACAAACAAATAATAATAGATTACTGTTATTAATTTTTATTATTAGAACGAATAAAATTCGCGTAATATCAGCCAGAGACCAAAATAAAAAGGAACGGAAAAAATTTAAGGAAATAGGAGGAATATAATTTATGAAAAAATTTAAGCCTATACCAAAATTCAAAAACGAAGATGAGGAAGCTGCGTTTTGGGCTACTCATGACACTACTGAATATCTTGATTGGAGTAAGGCAGTTTTAAACCCGCCCTTTCCCAATCTTAAACCCTCTACTAAAACAATAACAATTCGTGTGACAGAATCGCTTCTCCACTCTTTAAAAACCATCGCCCATAAAAAGGATGTTCCCTACCAGTCTTTGGTTAAAATATTTTTGGATGAAAAAGTGAGAGAGGAATATTTCGGCCGCAATTAAATTGTCGCCTCTTCGAGTAATAAGTCGTCTAATTTTTTGACAATTTGTTCCCTCGCTTTTGGACTGACCATTTGTAAATATGCTTGGACAAATTCTTTAATAATTTTCTCGCTCTCTTCTTGCACCACTTTTTGTAATTTTTCTTTATTAGTTCTCGTTTGTAAAAAAGCGATAAGTTTTTCCGGATCGTTTCCTTCCATTAAACTTTTAAATTGAAACTTATCTTGGTCGGAAAATTTGTCTTTATAAGAAGAATAGATGTTTAAGCCGAGAGCCTCGTTAAGATCGGCAAGAATTTTTTTCTGTTCCCCGGCGGAAATACCAAGAAGAATAAGAATTTTATTAAAGGTTAGCTTCCTTTGTTCGCTCATTAATGGTTTTGGT
>CAYJSC010000141.1:0-2636 GCA_964372475.1 uncultured Gammaproteobacteria bacterium
TCGCTCCTCGCAATGACATAAAAAAGTCGTTTGTGTCACCCGTCCTTACTCTTTTTCTATACTTAACATCCCCCGCCATTCTTTTTTACTCGGTTACGGTCTTTAAAGAAAGCTGGGGAATGGCATTAACACTTTTAGTTTTTTATTTATATTTTCGGGCTCTGTCACAAAAAACTGCTCGAGCATATTTTTGCGTCGGGTTAAGCTTAATTTTGCTTTTTTGGGAAAAATACAACTATGCGATGCTGGTGGTTTTAACCTTAGGTCTTGAGGCGGTTGTCGAGCTGGTTTTTTATTGTTCCGGCGCCCTTAAAAAGACCCGACCTCCATTCGTTAAGGTCGGGTCTTATTTAGGCCGACAAATAGGGATTTTTTTGCCGCTGATTATTTTTGCTTGTTGGTGGATTTTAACGCCGACCAATAAGCTTGCTTGGTTTTTGGACATTATGCGCTCTGATTGGAATCCGGTAACGGTAGGAGTGGGGAATAACTGGCAGTACCTTTTATATTTTGTCCAAAGCATTAGAACGAGTTACACTTTTTCCAACATTTTGTTTTTGCTTTTGCTGATTGGGTATTTTAGGGCGATTGGGGATATTGGGTTAAAAAAAATAAGAGTTTTGTTCGTCTTTTTTACTCTTAATTTTGTTTTGGGAACTTTGCACTGGTATAACCTGCAGGATCGCTATATCTATACAAGCGTGCCAATTCTGTTTTTGCTGGTTGGGTATGGGTGGAGTCGAATCTTGTCAGGTCAGACGGGTCCTGCCGGCGGTCTATTATTGTCATTGCGAGTCCCGCAAAGCGGGGCGTGGCAATCTATTTTAAAAACTAGATTGCTTCGTCGTTCGTTTCACTCTCTCCTTGCAATGACAAAGGCGGGAGTCATTGGTTTGCTTGCTTATTTTTTTCTATTGGATCTAATGCGCTTTCCCATTTATCTTAAAGCCAACGCCACCCACATGCTTTCATCGCCGCTGTATAATGAGAGCGATTATCACGATACGCTTTTAAATTATGATTTTGAAAAGTGGCCGAGATTGGTTAATAGTAATAAGTTAATAGTTAATAGCGAGTCGCCGGAAGGTGTAATAGATTACATTTTAGATAATATTGATATTAATAAACCCGTAGAAATAGTAGGGTATACTGCTGAAATTTCACCGGATTGGATAGAGTTAAGGAGGGCGATGAGGAGAAGAGAATGTAAAATGAACAATGTAAAATGTAAAATTGACGAGAATTATCAAAAATTTTTAGTAACGATTGAGGTAAAGACGACGTCAAGACTTTATACCTATGATTATAAAAGGGCCAATGCTTGGCAGCTGGAGAAGATAAAAGAAATAGAAAAAAGCTACAAAGTCAAGCTTATTGAGGAAAAAGATTTTGAAGAATTGGGAGTAAAAGTGGGTATATTTGGATTTAATTAATTGTTTATGAAAATCAAAATTAAAAAAAGCTTTTTTTTGGACCATAAAATATTTTTAGTAGTTTTTCTGGCTTTGGTTATTCGTTTGGGTGTCGCGGCGTTGTTTTATGGCCCCTGGGACACGGAATCGGTTTATGTGATTAGTGATTTATTAAAAAAAGGCAGCCTGATTTATAACGATACCTGGCGTTATAACAATCCGCCGGTATGGATTTGGATGATAGGAATATTATCGTTTATTGCCGAAAAGACTGGTATTCCCCTTTCTTTTTGGGCAAAGATGCCCTTTATCATCTCTGATTTTGGCGTTGGTTTTTGCCTCTATAAGATAAGTCAAATTCTGACAAAAAACCGGGAAACGGCAATTAAATTAACCCTATTTTATTTATTTTCCCCAATTACTCTTTGGGTCAGCGCTTACCAAGGACAACTCGAGAGTTTGATGCTTTTTTTCGTTTTACTTTCGGCTTATTTTTTAATAAAAAATAGTAGAATTAGCGGGAAAAATCTTATTTTTAGCGGACTTTCGTTCGGGGCGGCGGTAACGATCAAACTAGTACCGCTTGGCGTGGTGCCGGTTTTTTTAATCTATCTCGGGAGAAAACTTTGGCAGCAAAAAGAGCATCCGGTAAAAATTTTAGGATGGTTAGGGATTTTTGGGATATTAGGGATATTGCCGGTAGTTTTAGTTTTTATTCCTTACCTTTCCGTTTGGGAAAGCGGCATCGTACCGCACGTGCTTGGTTATAAAACTGCCTGGGGAATTTGGGGAACGTCATTTCTGTTACGAAGACTCGGAGAAAGCGGAATTTCATCAGAAATTGTTTCCAATATAATAAATTTTTCTAAACAGCAAGGGTTATGGATTATGCTACTTTCTATCACTTCTTATGTGATAGTTTTTTTGGGAAGTTTTAACCTAATCAGCGCCATTTTTATTCTTTTTTTAACGATGACGGTATTTTCACCTTATCTGGCGCCTCAATATTTGCTTTGGGTCGTGCCGTTTTGGCTTATCTTAAGAGTGGACTTAAAATCATTTTTCCTCTATAACTTTTTGGTCGTAACGTCTTATTTTATTCTCTTTCAGGAATGGAGTGATCCAGGGATCTGGGTGTTTTTAGGAAAAGCACTTTCCCTTAACGACCGCATGCTTTTTATAAATCTATATCATCCACAAACTCGAGTAGAGTATTAAATTTTT
>CAYJSC010000142.1:0-2539 GCA_964372475.1 uncultured Gammaproteobacteria bacterium
TACGGTTTAACATCCGATGTTATAGAGATTGCCTCCAATAGGTCGTGTCTTAAATGAAGCTTTGGGAAGACCTTAAAATGACCAGTATACCAATCTGATGCGATCGCATACGCTGGTATGTTAATAAATAATATTAGGGTTGTTGAAGTCTTAGGTCTTGAGGGAGATATTTATGAAAACCTTTTGTAAGATCGGTGATAATCAATACCGGACCTTTTCTCTGATCGTGTAATTTTTCTACACTGGCAGCAACGGTTTTTGTGATATCCGTTTCTGTCACCATTAATTGACCATCTTCTTCTCCTGATCGTAAATCGATCTGTATACCCCTTAAATAATCATTATGTCCTTCAAATTGTTGATCAGTAATAAAAACTGTTCCTTCACCGGCCTCCAAGGCGCGTTTAATCATCTCGTGGGGCAAGAAATAAAAAGCGGCAGCGGCTAGGGCCGCATGTTTTGGTCTATCCGCCTCACCTGTATACTTTAGGACGGCGTGAAAGTCCCTATCATGTGAATAGTACTTTAAAACAATTGTCTTGCCATCTATTTTCAGGTTTATTACTTCCTGAGAAAAACCCGTGGGAGCACTAATCGTGACGCTATTTTCTCCATCCTGTTGCTGTATTCCGCCATTAATATCGCTATTTAATTGAAGAAGACATTCTGTTAATAAAGAAAGTCGTAATTCCCCAAGATTTGGTAATTCGCAAACAAATTGATCAACTTTGCCCGTGATACGATTACGATCAAGGTTTCCGGATCGGAATTGTTCGCCAAGTGGTGGAGTCATATTTAATAACTCAAACTATATCATAAATGTTAAAGCAAGTAAAGGAAAAATTGGGGAGATTGGGGAATTTAGGAAATTATACCCCAGGCAAAAATTAGCACATAAACAGACAAAAAAACGACGCTCGTGACCACTACTACTTTCTTGGCTCTCATTCCCAGTAAAAATTCTTCAAGTCTAATTACGATTAAAAAAGTAAAAAAGATTCCCCCCAAGAGGCTTCCCGGCGGCAGATAGGGTCTGGCTAACTCTTTACTTCCGCCTTCTCTAAACCATACCAGCCATCCTGGCTGCTTCATCGCCACCACATGAAAATAGGCTAAAAGACCAGCGATTCTGACGCCCCAGTTTTGTAAACTCCACCATAATTTCGGATTTAATCTTTTAGAGAAAAACTTATATGATTCAACAAAAAGAATTAAAAGAATTACGGTTGATAATAGTCCGGCCACTAGAGTGCTTAGGTGATTTTGGTAATATGCGATATTAAATTTGGCAGGGAGAAAAAAAAGGGAAATTGCGGCATGCCCTAAAATAAAAATAAAGGACGCCATGCCGACTTCTTTGCGATAGATTAGGGCATGGTCAAAACGATTGTAGAGACGGGATAGCGGACCTAATAATAAGGCAAATCCTAAAAGAAAAATTCCGGTGTTGGCGGCTGCTTTATTAATGATGTATAAATCGTAGTAGCCTCTGCGCAACAAAAGATATAAAGACAACAAGCCAAAAACCAAAGCGCCAAAAAAAATAGCCGCTATAAAACGATGGCCGATGGTTTTCATTCTTTTATCTTGTTACATTTCTGTTCGAAAGTAAAGAGCTTTTTTGCTATAGCATTTTTACTTTTCAAAGCATTAATTTAGTTCTGTATAGTTGGCGGGTAAAGGGATTAAGAGTTAAACCCAAAGCTTCTAAAGTTATCACGCCGATCAGAAAACTATCCTTAGCCTGCCCGAGGACGACCGGTGTTGCGGTCTCAACATTCTGAAATTCGACAAAGGCACTACCAATCTTGCGGCTCACGACGGTTCCGTCAGCGAGAGAAAAATTTTGCTCCCTTTGCACAGAAAGTTTTAGAGATTTCCAAACTTTTTCCGGAAGAACGGTAAATTGTGCTCCTGAATCGACCAAAAATTCTCCTTCATACATTTTTGTGGGGTCTTGAGGATTTTTTATTTTCAAACTAACAGTTGTCATTCCCATCATAAACCAATTCTACCAAAATTATGTCATTGAATCAAGAACGCGTCTGCGCTATAGCGGGAGGCGGTAGAATTGGAATTGCCTCCAATAGGTCGGGTCTTAAATGAGGCTTTCCGACGGCCTTAAAAAGACCCGACCTTACGACCGACCTCACGACCCGACAACAATTCTCAAACCAGACGCTATAGCGGGAAGTTTGAGAAAATTATTTGAAGAGATGATGAGATCCCGAGGTTAAGCTATAATTCCCTGCCTTCCGGGAGGAACCTCCGAGGTTGATGGATCAGTTGGGAAAATTGGGGAGATTAGGGAGATTAGGGGAAAATTAAATGTGGTTTGAAATCACTTTCTTGGTCTTCTTAAGGTCGCAGCTTTTAAAATCCATACAGCTCCGCCAACAACCTTTTCGACGCTTTGCCACGTTCCACCTACAAGCGCCCTTACCCCCCTCCTTCCCCACGAACGGATTTCTGTTTGGATTGGTTCGCTATAAGGAACCGTAACTCTAGCAGGAAGTCTGAACGCACCTCTTCTTTCTGT
>CAYJSC010000143.1:0-2515 GCA_964372475.1 uncultured Gammaproteobacteria bacterium
CCTGGCAAAAATCATTCAAGTCGTTAATATGAGCCACGGAGTTAGTCGCCGTAATAATTTTGGCCTTCCCGTATTTTTTAACAAGTTTCCTAGCCAGATTACGAGAAAAAAAATCATTTATGGTTTCGATCCCTTTTAAACGCGCCACCGAGACCAAGTTAGTAGCCGGGTCGATCCCTAAAACCGCCATTTCTTTGGCCTTAAAGAAACCAAGAAGCGTGCCGTCATTGCTGCCGATGTCGATAACCAAACTGCCTTTCTTCATCTGGTACTTTTCGATTAAATCATCGGCAATGGAGCTGAAATTGCGAAGCATGGTTTGGGAAGTCGAGGGAATGTATAAATAGTTTTTAAACATGATTTCGGCCGGCACGACGTGACTCAACTGCACCAAAAAACAATCCTCACAAATACAAACATCAAGCGGGTATTGTTTTTCTTTTTGATGTAACTGCGATTTTTCCAGATAGCTATTTGGGGGCGGCATTGAACCGAGGTCTAAAAATTTATATAATCGAGAGCCGCCGCAAATGCGGCAGGAAGAGATTTGATAAGGATTGAAAATTTTCATTTAAATCGCATTATACCACTATGAAAAAAAACCTATCTCTGATTCTTTGCACGAAAAATAGCATGGAATATTTGCCAAAACTAATTCGCCAAATTGCTAAACAAAAAAAAGTTCCAGCGCTGGAGTTGATTATTGCTGATACCTATTCGACTGATGGAAGCTGGGAATATATAAAAAGAATTAAAGAATTAACGAATTTAAGAATTAAAGTATTAAGAATAAAACCAAGAAATTTTGGGCACGGTAAAACGAGAAATGAGTTAGTCAAAATTGCCAAAGGAAAAATAATTGTTTTTATTAGTCAGGATATTAAAATAACTAGTAATCTTTGGCTTTATCATCTTATTAAACCATTAGAAAAATCTGAGGTCGGGGCGGCGTTTAGCCGGCAAATTCCGCATCCTGATGCCAATTTATACGATAAGTTTTTTTATAGTCAGGCATATCCTAATAAAAACAGAATTATAGATGCAAAAAACTTAACCTTTGGCGTTGACACGATTTTTTTCTCTATGGTTTCTGCCGCGGCAAAAAAAAGCTTGCTCATAAAATATCCTTTTGTAAAAGATAAAGATGCCAGCATTGATCAATGGTGGGCAAAGACAGTAATTGAAAAAGGTTTTAAAATCGCCTATGTTTCGAAGACCGTGGTTTATCATTCCCATAATTATTCCTTAAAAGAGCTTTTTAAACGCAATTTTTATAGCGGGCAATCCTTGATTGGTTTTCCCAAAGAGCCGTTTTTAAAGTCGTTAGTTTCGATTTTGAAGTATTTGCAAAATGAAGCTGGTTTTGTTTGGATGAAGAGAGGGGTAGCCGGTCTTTTGAAAATGATGATTTATGAAACGGTGAGAATTCTGGGTTTTGTGTTAGGGTCGCAATATTCCAAGTTCTTGCCCTGATGTTAGAGTTGCCTCTATTTGACCAGTTCCATGTGCTTTTTTCCCTTGCGCCGCGTTATGCCAGTTGTAATTCTCTGCTAATAATTTTTCTAAGAAATCTTCTTCAAATAAACTTTGGAAATTATCAGGGAGGTCTCCTACTAAATGGTCCAAAGTAGTTGTCCATGTCGTTTGGTTAAAAATCTTTCCGTCATACCTTGCCAATGCCACTCTGTCGGCCAGAAGAGCGGTGAGAAAAGTAGGATTGTATCCTAGCTTTTTTGGCACCGGGCGTTCTAGGTGGACATCGTGATAAAGAACAATTGCTTGCGCGAGTTGGTGAGACGCAGGAGAAAATTCTTGGTATTTAGAAAAAACCAAGGTACTTAATCCTGCTAAAAATCTAGAGGCGCGTACAGCATGCAAAGTATCGTCATGGCGATCTGAAAGCCGTCTTACATCGTGGGTCAGAGCAAACTCTATTAATGCCTCATAATCAACTTGTACGCCTTTTGTTTCTAGGAATTTTCCGATCCGATAACAATTATGTAAAACCACAAGATGGTGAACCATGTCGTGTTCATTCCCATTAAGAATCTCTGGGTTTTGCCAAAATGCAGCCCAATTTTTGGGAATCCAAGACCTTAAAAGATCAGAAGAAATCCTTTTATCAGGTGATATTGTAGCTATTCTTTCAGGAGGAGCCATAAGAATAAATAATGAGGCAGGATAGTAAATTTAACCCTATTTTACCGCAAAAACGGCCACTTCGCCATTATCGAAGATTTTAGTCAGAAAATCATATTTAGTCAAATCGCCGCCGAGGGATTTTTCCTGGAAACCAAAGTAGAGATAGTCGATCCGATTGTTTTTTAGGAAGGTTTGGGCGGTTTGGGGAGTTAGGGTGGATTGGTAAATTTGGGCAATAATATTTAAATTTTTACCATAATCAGGATCGTTGTCAAAATTATCGCCAAAGGCGAGTTTGTTGCCGGATACGGAAGGCAGCAAAAACCTAGCTTAGTAAATAGTGGTAATAGTTCTGTATTCGGGCGAATGGTAA